>MNYA01000126.1 GCA_001872985.1 bacterium CG2_30_54_10
ACCTTCTTCGTTGATGCGCTGCCACTGCTGTTCTTTCGACCGGCTACCTCTTTTTTGGAATGCGCCCGTGGCCTCCGCGGTTTTCTTGAAATTCTTGAGGTATTTAGCATTCTTTGGTATTCACGCTTCTTGCTTATGACCGGTGGGAAATCTTTGCAGACCATTCTTCATCGCCGATTTTTGCCTTTTGGCCTCGGAAATGGCTTTCTTGATGGCACCGATAACGAAATTTTTCACCTTCAAACCAAGATTCGCCGCGAGAGATTTATTTTCCGATGAAGGTTGGACTCGAGAGGGATGTTAATTCTGGTCGTGGCTTTTCCCAGATAGCGCCTCCAAATCGAGTTGTAACCAGTAGATACAAAATTTCGTATCATCTCAATAAGTCGGGAGAAGAGTGAAGGCAGGCCGGAGGGCGCAAAGCGCCCGACCGCGGAGGATGAGCCTCGCGAATTCACTTCGCGAGGCGAAGGGGGGCGCGTGCCCCCCTTTTTTGAGAAGTTACAAAATTTCCGCCAAAAGGTGAGGGATTTGCAGATACCCAATGGGGGGGCTAAATTTCTCCCTTTGCGGTCTGCGGTCACTACGTCCTCACTGGTTTTCTTGAATTACCAGGGGTGCTTTAGCATTTTTTGGAAATCACGCTCGAAGCTCGGTTCAAGGCAAATCAGTAATTGATTTCCGCCACCTCGAAATGAGCCTGAGGATGCTGACATGCGGGGCACATTTGGGGCGCGGTATCGCCTTCGTGGATGTACCCGCAGTTGCGGCATTTCCAGCGTGTGGGCTTGGCTTTTTTGAAAACCTCGTTCTTCTTCAGGTTTTCAAGAAGCTTTAGGTATCTCGCCTCATGTTCCTTCTCGACTTTGGAGATCATCCGAAAAATCGTGGCGACCTCGGTGAAGCCTTCTTCCTGGGCGATATTCGCAAACCCGGGGTAGAGTTTCGTCCACTCTTCATTCTCTCCAGCCGCGCTTGCCTTCAGGTTTTCGGTGGTTGTTCCGAATTTCCCGGCGGGATACATGGCGGTGATTTCGAGGGCATCCCCGGAATCCAGAAACTTGAAAAATCTCTTGGCATGCTCTTTTTCATTGTCGGCGGTCTCAAGGAAAAAGGCGGCCATCTGCTCCAGACCTTCTTTCTTGGCGACACTCGCAAAATAGGTGTAGCGATTGCGTGCCTGGGATTCCCCGGCAAATGCCTTCAATAGATTCTTTTCTGTCTTGGAGCCTTTGATTTTTGCCATTTGCTTTTCCTCCCGAAAATTTGGTTGTTACTGCTTCGGATACGATACTCCATTTCGAGTCGTTTGCGAAACATATCATCTCAAAAACTTGGGAAACCATTTCAATCACCGCTCAAAGAGAGTCGTCGAATTGTTGGAAAATTGCGAGGAGCCGATCTCCGCGAGGATCGGAGTGATGCTTCGCAACACGTCTCACCAGAAGGGCTGGAGCTCCAAGACGTCGAAGAATCCTTGCGCTGAGGATGGGGTGAGCCCGGTTTGGTATCGGAAGCAGCGCTTTCACTATCCGCTCAAAAAGAAATGGACGGGTGATTCCTTTCCCGAGATCGTGTGTCAGCGCAAGGATCACCAATTCATCGCGATCGCTCAAAAGCAGAGAGGTATCATTCAAAATAGCTTTGTACAAGCGTAGCACGTGGGCCTTTTCGGACCCACCGAGACAATCGAAGGCCTTTCGCCAGGGGCCAGGCAGCCTGGATCTTGCTTCAGAAAGAATTGCCGGATCAACCTTCGGCCAAAGTACCGAGTGAAACTGACGGAGCCTGTAGGCTGCCCGCTCGATGAACCGCTCGATGAGCGGGACAATCACTTTTTCTCTCCATCGAGGTTGCGAAAGCGTTCCGGCCACAATGCGGAAAGCCGGTCGAGGGTGCTCTTTTCCTTGCCGATCGGCTTGGGCCTGTAAAATTGGCGCGGTTCCATCCCGTCCGGAAAGTAGTTCTCGCGAATGAAACCCCCGGGAAAATCATGTGGATATCGATACTTCCGACCGTAATCCAGGGACTTCATTAGGCGGGTTGGCGCGTTGCGCAAAAGCAAGGGAACCGGAGGTTCGCCATCGGATCGAATCTGTTCGATGACACTTTTCTCGGCCATGTACAAGGCATTGCTTTTCGGCGCTGCGGCGAGGTAGACCGCCAGATGCGCGAGGGAAAGGTGCGCTTCCGGAGGGCCTACGAATTCGAACGCCTGGGCGGCAGACATTGCAAGGGTTAGAGCGAACGGATCTGCCATGCCGATGTCTTCGGAGGCGAATCTGATCATCCGCCGCAGGATGAACCGAGGGCTTTCCCCGCCTTCGAGCATTCGATAGAGCCAGTAGAGGGCTGCATCCGGGTCGCTTCCACGCATACATTTGTGAAGGGCGGAGATGAGGTTGTAATGTTCTTCCCCCCCCTTGTCGTATCTGATTGCCTTGGTCTGAAAAACATCCGCAACCAAGACCTGATCGATTTTCGGGTGATAAGGATCTTTTTGTCGGGCCACCTCGCAGCAGGTTTCCAGGACATTGAGCGCGATCCTGGCGTCACCGGCCGCCATCTCGGAAATCCGATCGAGGGAGTCTGTTTCCCAGGACGGGTGGGGCTCCCTTGACAATTGCGGATCGACGGCCAGTGCGGAATCGAGGAGCTTTCGCACATCCTCTGGGGACAAGGGATTGAGCACAAGTACCTGGCAGCGGGACAGCAAAGCCGAAACGATCTCGAAACTGGGGTTTTCGGTCGTCGCGCCGATAAGGATGACAGCTCCGGATTCGATATGGGGAAGGAGGGCATCCTGTTGGCCTCTGTTGTAGCGATGGATCTCGTCTATGAACAGGATGGTGTTCCGGCCATGGTGGGTTCTTGAAACACGGGCGCGTTCGCAGGCGTCTTTCAGATCCTTGATTCCGGAGGAAACCGCGGACAACGAGATGAATTCGGAATCCGCCAACCGGGCTATGACCCGTGCAAGAGTCGTTTTTCCGCATCCCGGGGGGCCCCAGAGGATCATCGAACCGCATTTGCCGGCCGCGAGAAGCGAACGAAGCGGTTTTCCCGAGCCCAGAAGGTGATTCTGCCCAAGAATGCGGTCCAGGTCGCCCGGCCGCATTCGATCCGCGAGCGGACGGAAGATCGACCCGGATTCGTCGGGCGGGGAAGTATCAAAAAGATCGTTCATGTACAATAAAAGTTGGGGGATTAATGAGAGGTAAGGGTAGCCTCGATGCCGACCATTGCAGCAAGTGACAATGTAATGAACTCATCGATTGGGATGCCGATCTGCTCGCATTCCAGAATGGATTCTCTGGAAACCCTTCTGGCGAAGGCTTTTTCCTTCATACGCTTTTTGATCGAACTTGTCTTAACCGAGGAGATTTTCTTGTCAGGCAGAACCAGGGAACAGGCGACCACGAGTCCGGTGATACTTTCGGCGGCAGCGAGGGAGTGTTCCAGGCGATTCTGACGGACCGCTCCGGTTGCCTCGTTGTGGGCGGTGATTGCCTGAAGATAGCTTTCCGGAACCCCTTCCGCCCTCAACCATCCAACGGTTTCCAATGCGTGACGAGCGGGGGTCTCGCGTGTCAGGTCGAAATCAAGATCGTGGAGTATTCCGATTGATTCCCAGTCGGTGGGGGGTTCCCCAAAGCGTTCTGCCAGCGCCTTCATAATCGCCCCGGTTGCCAGGGAGTGTTTTTGAAGGGCGTCATTTGAACCGAGATGTTCTTGTAAAAGTGCAAGGGTTCGTTCGCTGCTGATCATTGGAAAAATCTCCATCTGATGGCGCGCAAGGGGCGCCGAATATCCCACCATTGGGAAAAACCTATTCTATCACGTCTATTTAAAATGGCAATGGATGCGCCTTGCGCAGTTTTTCCGGTTCATCCGAGCGGGGAGGCTGATGGCGTTTTGTGAGGGACTTCAACTGTCCTCCAGGCTCCGCTGGTACCAGGCGACCGTTTTCCGTAATCCATCGGCGAAACCAAGGCGAGGAACGAACCCAAGGACTTCCCTGGCGAGGCTTATATCGGCAACGGAATCCCGGACATCGCCGGGTTGTTTCGCCGCAAACAAAGGAGTGAGCTCGGTCTTCATCACCCCGTTGAGCGTAGCAACCAGGTCCAGAAGGCTGATTCTCTTTCCACCGGCCACGTTGATGGCGCGACCGACCGCCGCGGGAGCGGTTGCAGCGAGCAGATTGCAGCGTGCAACCTCTCCGACGAAAATGAAATCACGTGTCTGCAAGCCATCCCCGAAAATTGTGGGGGGTTCTCCGCGCAAAATCCGCGTGACGAATTTGGGAATCACGGCCGCATACTCGGAATCGGGATCCTGGCGCGGCCCGAAAACATTGAAATAGCGCAAGGATACCGTCTCGAGAGCTTTCAACTCAGAAAAAACGCGGAGATAATACTCGCCGGATAACTTTTGGGCTGCATAGGGGCTGGCCGGCGCTGGAGGCATGTTTTCGCGTTTCGGGAAACCGGGATCGTTTCCGTAGACGGCGGAACTGCTGGCGAGGACAAGCCGTCGGACACCCGCGGAACGAGCTGCGGAGAGCAGGTTGACCGTCCCTGTCAGGTTGGCGGCGTGGGTTCCGACGGGATCGGCCACCGACCGGGGAACTGATGGAATCGCTGCCTGGTGGAAAACGACCTCAACCCCGGCAACTGCCTTTGCGCAATCGTCAAAACATGCCACGTCGCCTAGATGAACTTCCACGTCCTTTCGCAGGTGATCGAGATTGGACTGACTTCCGGTCGAAAAATTGTCCAGGATACGGACCTCCCAGTTGTTTTCCAGCAGGATCTCGACGATATGGGAACCGATAAACCCGGCGCCCCCTGATACCAATGCTTTCGACATCCGTCACCTCTGTAGAAAAAATTTCAGGTTCAGTGCAAGCGGGAGATCATGACCGTCAAGGGAACCAAAACCGGCACCAAGTAACCCGATCGCCTAGGAAATTGTATTTTTCAGGTGCGTTTCGGTGGCTTTTCCCTTATCCTGACCTTCCTTCCTTACCTTCCTTCCTTCCTTCCTTCCTTCCTTCCTTCCTCCCTTCCTCCC
>MNYA01000133.1 GCA_001872985.1 bacterium CG2_30_54_10
CAGCGCCCACATTGCGCAGGATGCTCTTCACATGGACAAAACAAAGGATTCCCCCTATCAAAACCAACACACTTTCCCAACATAGCCTAATTTTTTCAAGGAAACGAAGTTTGGTACTGGTTTCCAAAAGAAAAACGCTTGATGTATGATTTCTGAACAATAAATTTTCCTTTATCCATGAGGGTTTCGGAACTATGATTAATGGCCACTTTCAGACAAGTACATCATTCCGGGGTCGCACCCACCCAATCTTTGATATCACGAGATTGCTTCGGCGCGATGCGCCTCGCAATGACACTCTGCCGGTCGCGGGTCCGACGAGCATTTAGCATGCTTTGTTCGCCACGATTGCCACGATTGCTCTGGGTGTGACCTTCTCGGAATGTGGCGACCCAAAGTGGCGGCGGCTTCCAGCCGCTGCAGCGGTGGCTCTCAAGCCTCCGCCACTTTTCGGGCATTCCAACACAGCCTGAGTTGTTAACAACCTTAACATGCTTCAAGGGTCACACCCATTGCTCTTGATCGCAAACGGAAAAAGGGTTACCTTTTTTGAAGAACATTTTCAGATGGAAAACGCGCTCAACTCCCTTCTTGAAGATCTCCGTTCCGGGGATCCGGCCATTCGTTTCTCTGTTCTGCCGCGTCTCGACGACCTTACCTGGACATCCGCATCCATTGAGGCGTTGCGCAGCCTTCTCGCATCCGAAGACAATCCAGCCGTTCGGGAGCCCCTGACGCTTGTTCTTGGCCGGTTGGAGAAGAAAACCCCGACACTTCACGCGGGAAAACTTGTACAAAGGATAGAAATCCTTCTTGAAGATCCATCGCGTGATGACTTGGTTCTGGTCCTGTGGCTCGAAAAAGTGAGCCTCGCGGAAGCCCCGCTGGTATCAATGGCGCTTCGTGAGGCGCGTTGGTCGGATTTCCCGTCCCATTCACTTCCGGCAATTCTCAGATATTTCGGGAAATTCGGCTCATTCGAAGACTGCTCTACGATCGAGGGCTTTTGCCGCCACCCGGATCCGAAAGTCCTGAGCGCTGCGGTGGAAGCCCTCGAAAAGCTGAACCCGGAAAGTTTGAAGGGCCTTATTGTGCCTTTGCTCGTAAATCCGGTTCCTGGAATTCGAAGCCGGGCGGTTCGCCTCCTCTACCGCTGGGATCCCCAAGAGGCCCTGCGCCATTTCGACTCCCTGATGTTTTCGGAAGATCCCAGGGAGCGCGAGGCCGCACTTGCCCACGGTATTTTCTATCCTTTCCAGAGCATTCGCGACATTCTTCTTCGATTCCTTGCCCTTGAGACCGATCTCGATCTTTTGCGCCGCGGCGGAGCGCTGTTTGCCGCCAATCCTACCCTGGAAGGCCCCATTCGCCTCATGGAAATCCGGAATGCCTGCCTCGGTGAGAAACGCGCTGTCCTCCAGGAAATCATGACAGTACAAATTCAGGCTCTCTTTGACGCCGGTCTGACCGCAACGCCGCCTTTGGATTTTATGGAGGATCTCGAAAAAATCTGGCGGGAACGTCAGGGTGGGCAGATTTTCGAGCAGTTATCCGCAATGCTTGATTCCGGAGACCCCGAGCTGAGGCGAACTGCTGCCCAGGCATTGGACAGCCTCAAGGCCTATTCCCCCGATGCCGTGCGAATTCTTGCCGGAAAATCCGGCGCTGGTTTCGGCGCCGGTTTCGGCGCCGGATCGACCGCCAGTTCCGGTGCTGACGCCAGTTCGGGCTCGGGCACTGCTTCTGCCCCGAAAGATTCTCCGTCCGATTCCCAGGATGGCGCATCCCTACCTGAGAAGCTTTTTACCCCGGACAGTTTTACCCGCCTTTCTCCTGCCGATCGGGTCAGGCTCCTGGATGCCTTGGATCCCCCTTCCTGGAAAATCCTGCTTCCATTGTTGGCGGAGTTTATTGGAAAAGCTTCGAAAGAGGAAAAACGGGCGGTTGCAAACTGCGCTAAGCGCCTTGGACGGAAGTCAGAGATCGGTTTGTTGTGCCCGCTCCTCTTGGATGCCGATGGGCACGTCGTTTCGGCCGCCGTCGAAGCCATCGGCAGTCTTGATCCTGAGATGCTGGGATCCCAATTTTCCCAGCTTCTCCGGCATCCCGAGGATGAGGTACGGGCCTCGGCTTTGCGGGTTCTTGTCGGCTATGACAAGCAGCACGCACTTTCACTTGTCGAGACAATGATGTTCGCCGCCCAGAACCGACAACGAAGTCTTGCCATTCTGAGCACCGCGCATTTCGACTTCCCGACTGTCAGGGATCTGATTCTGAAAGCCCTGGAAATTGAAAAGTTGGAGGAAAATCTCCGCCAACTCGGCGCTATCTTGAAAGCCCACATTGATGAGCCATTGCTGCTCGAATTTCTGGTGCGTGCCCGTAGCCGAAGGGAACATCTGCCCTCCTTCTGGGAAGTGTTGTCCACCGATCTCGCCACCCGGATCGCGAAGCCAGGCGAAACGCCGACGCAGCTTCTCGCACGCCTTGAAGGGAGGATAGACAAGGAGCAAGCCGATGGAAAACTTGCGCCGAAGCCATATTCCCTGCCGGCGATTCAGACTCTTCGAAAGCGAAAAGCAGGAAACCAGTCTATTTCTCAGGGAGCTATCGCAAACACAACCGACCGGGCAAGACCAGGACACTCTTTTCCGCAGTGGATTTCGGCGACCTTTCTGGCGCTGTTTCTGGCTGCCGGTAGTTGGTGCGTTCTGACCACCTGGCACTTCCGATCGGACCCAAATTCGGGCATTTCGAGTGGAGAACCCACAGCCACAGCCACAGCCACAGCCACAGCCACAGCCAGCCCGACCAGCCTGACCGGAAACGAGGTATTTGTTGAGGGTGCGATCGTTTTCATCGATCCAAGCGGGCAAGGAGTTCTCATCAATGGTGAGAAGCCGGAAGCGACAAAGTATTTCATCCAATTCGGCCAAGTCAGGCCCCAAACGAAGCTACAGAAGGGCCAGCGGTTCGGGGGACGGGTTCGCCTCGTGGGCAGGGAGCGCCAGACAACAGTCACCGAGCTTCTTGCTTCCGACCGCTGACTTATGACCTCCGGCTCTGACCTGACCTGCGACTAACAAAACATGCTAAATGCTCATCGGACCCGCTACAGAGAGATTGTCATCGCGGGGCGCATTACGCCGAAGCAATCCGGTGATGTCGGAGATTGCTTCGCTTCGCTCGCAATGACATCAAAGGGCTGGAGTTTAGCTGATCTTGGTAACTATGTAATTGGAAAAAAATAACTCATCGGCGTGACTGCCAAACTTCACTAATATTCATCTATTAATGCCTGCTTTGAAATGTTCTGTCGGAATCCAGCGAAAAAGTGGCAGCGGCTTCCAGCCGCTGCGACGCGGCAAGATGCCGCGTCCACTAATTGGTGCCGAACCGAGAAATTTAGCGGACATTGTTAGTCGCGGTCGCAGGCTTCAGCCTGCAAGGGCTAAAGCCTGCGACTACGATATTTAATACGGGGCGAGCTGATTTCGGAACAGATCTTCGTTTGAACCACGTTTTCGTATGACGGTCACCTCATCGCCGTTCACGAGCACCTCCGCTGGAAGAGGGCGGGCATTGTATTCGCTGGCCATCGAAAAACCGTATGCGCCGGCGTCGAGGATTACCACCAGATCGTCGGCCCGAGGTTTCGGCAGCATCCGGTCGGCGGCGAAGATATCGCCTGTTTCGCAGACATCTCCGGCAATGTCCAGCTTCACAACGTTTTCCCGGCGGCCGACCACTCGTACCCGGTGATAGGCTTGATACATGACCGGTCGGACGAGTGTGTTGAAACCGGCATCAATGTTGACGAAAGTTTTTACCGGCGTTGTTTTCACGGAGTTGACCCTTGTCAGAAGGAAGCCGGCCGGGGCAACGAAGAATCTTCCCGGCTCGATCCAGAGGGTGGGTTCGTATCCGAGACGCTCAATGCCTTGATTCCAAACTGGTTTCAGTGTCTGGGCGAGTTCCATCGGGGTCATCACGGTCTGGTCGTCCTGATAGGGAATTCCAATTCCGCCGCCAAGATCGATGAATTCGAGCCGGATTCCAAGCTTTTCTTTCAGCTCGAAGGCGAACTCGAGCATCTTTTCAGCGGTGAGCCGGTATCCTTCAGGTTCGGTGATCTGCGAACCGATGTGGCAATGTGCTCCGATGATCTTCACATGCGGCAGCTTCAAAGCTCGGCTGTATGCGTGGAAAGCGATTCCGTTCTCGAGATGCAGTCCGAACTTTGATTCCGAGATTCCGGTGTTGATCTGATGTATGGTGTGAGGATCGACCCCGGGATTGACTCTGAATGAGATGCGGGCGGTTTTTCGAGCTCTGGAAGCAGCTACCTCGACCTGGTTGAGTTCATCAAGGGAGTCGACATTCAGCACTGCCCCCTCTTTTATAGCGAGTTCGATTTCCCACGGGCTTTTGGACGAGCTGGTGAACATAATTTCGGAGCCTGGAACTTTGAGTTTTCTCGCAGTCAGGATTTCTCCACCTGAAATGACCTCAGCTCCGAAACCATGTTTACGGAGCAAACGAATCAGGGAAAGGTTTGTATTGGCCTTGACCGCGTAAAAGATGTGGAGCTTCGGAAAGCATGAACTAAAAGCCTCCTTCAAGCATTCGGCCTGTTCATCAATGATCTGCCGATCGTAAATGTAGAGGGGGGTTCCGAACTCCCTTTGAAGCCGCGTGAAAGCCGCCACGGCCGCGGGGTGAAAAGCCTCGTTCTGATGTGCCTTCACCAGGCCGTCGTGAATCGTCGGAAGCGGGGATGCGCTTGCGGAAAACCAAACCATCGGCAGACAAAAAAAAGCGATTTTGAAAAACAGAGGGGGGTTCCACATTTCATTTTTCTCCTGAAAGTTTGATACTGAGACCAAAATTTGCAAAACTAACTTATAAAAAAGGGAGCAGTGAAAAGCCTGCTACAAGCGGAAATTGAACTCATAAAATCACAAAATTCAATGCGCTTTTGTATAACCCGGGAAAAAAAACCAACAGTGGTAAGAGTTTAGCCGTTTGAAAAAATGGAGAACGAAGGAATTTAGGAGAAGTGGAAATAGAGGAAATGATGAGTGATGAATGATGAATGATGAATGATGAGTGATGAATGATGAATGATGAATGATGAATGATGAATGATGAATGGAGAATTTGGAGAGGTTTTCTCGAGAATCCCATTATTTTTTTCTCCCATTCTCCATTTTCTCCCATTCACCTTTTCTGGGTGCATTCCCGAAAAAAGG
>MNYA01000137.1 GCA_001872985.1 bacterium CG2_30_54_10
TCACGATCGAAATCGACAAGCCGCTGGCGCAAAGACTCGCTGAAAGTCTGGATCAACTCGCGGACAAATATTGAGAACCCCCCGCCTTCTGTCGGATTGAAAACCAGTTCCCCGATACGGTAGGGCTCCACGGCTTCGTAGAGCAGGACGGTTTCCGCATCGGCTGCGACGGGGAAAAACGGCGCGAGCTGGTCATTGTCGGGAATGGCGCCAAGGATTCCGGGGCGAAGAAGTTCATCCAATCCGGGAATTGGGGCGCTGTCGGAATCGAAAAGCTTCTGCCCATCGCGAAAAACCATGTACATTGGCCGGGTTTTCCCTGCCGGATTCTCGTCGAAATACAAAAGGAAAAGATCCTGGATCGGAGCGACTCGCAACATCACGTCAACAGCCGATTCGATGGCCTGCGATAAGTTTCGGGAAGACAGGGCTTTCTGGACATCCATGATGAATTCGTGCTTCCGACGGTTCTCTTGAATGCCGTAGAGAAAACTGTCGAGTTCCTCGGCAGCGGCATCCATCAGTTGGAAAATCTCTTTGTCCCCTAAATCGTCAGATGCGCGGGGGAAAGCCATTCCCATGGAACCGACTGTTTCGCCTGCCATGTCGAGAGGAATGGCAAACCAGGTGAAACCAGGAGCGACCTTTTTTGTCGGGGAAGAAACCTGGAAAAGGTCGTTGAAATTCTTTGCCAACACCTCGTAGACCACTCCCCAGGGATAGGTTGTCATCACGAGTTCTTCGTTCAGGGTTCTGATGAACATCACTTCGGGAGCCAGATGACGCGAGAGGCATTCGAAAACCACACCAACGGCGGCGGCAAGATCTTTGCGTTCTTTGAAACACTGCTCCAACACTGCATCCATGTCTTCGATCAGGCGGAACTTCCGTTCGTAAAAAGCGATTTTTGCCGCCTGGAAATCTTTATAAGAATGCGTTGGCACGAGGCAAAGCCTTTCGATGAAAATAGCGGAAAAAATGAATATCGAGTCTAGTACTATACCAGACCCTCAAACCAAGGGCAACGCAGATTCAATTCTCGCTTGTAATAAGCTTTCTCCCTAATCCCTAATCCCTAATCCCTAATCCCTAATCCCTATTCTCCCTTAAAATGCGTGCTTGCCCGGGCCACACGCGAATTTATCTTCCAGGCGGGGAGGGTTTCTGCTATATTGCTGTTTTAAAATATCCGGCACAGGAAGTCTCCCCCAAAATGGATTTCTCTTCGGCCATCAACTGGCTCACCAGCCCCCAAATGTTCACCGGCCCATTCGGCCATCATCGTATGGAGTTCCTCTTGAGCCATCTTGATGACCCCCAGGAAGAGTTTCCTGCGGTCCTGGTCGGCGGCACCAACGGGAAAGGTTCGGTCACTGTCCTTTTGGAGAGCATCTTTTCCGCAGGCGCCGAATATCAGGTAGGCGCAACGGTTTCCCCTCATCTGGTCGATCTGACCGAGCGTGTCCGATTTCAGTGCGGCCAGATTCCCACCCACCTCTGGGTCCAAGGGACCGAGGCTCTTAAAAAAGCTGTAAGGGTGATGGAGAAAGAACCATCCCTTGGGCCTCCCAGCTTTTTCGAACTGATCACCGCTTTGGCATTTTTTGCGTTTCGGGAAACCTATGTAGATCTGGCATTTGTTGAAGTGGGCCTCGGCGGAAGGCTTGACGCAACCAACGTCTGCCACCCGGAAATTTCAGTTATCACCAACATCGGGACCGACCACAAGGAAATCCTTGGCCCGGACAAGCCCTCGATCGCTCGCGAGAAACTCGGCATCATCAGGCCAAAGCGACCGCTCGTTACAGCCGAGCGCGATCCGGAGATTCGAAAAATTTTTCAGGAAACATGCGACAAGGTGAAAGCGCCGCTTTTCTTCGCCAATCCCGAAGATCGCTTCAATGTCATCAAGAGCACCCCCCGCGGCCATCTGCTTGCGATCGATGGTTTCGAGAACGAGATTGCGTTTCCCCTTCCCGGGCTTCACCAATTGGACAACCTTGCGGTCGTCCTGGAAGTCGTCAGACTTCTATCGAAAAACGGCTTTGAAATCAGCCCCGACGCCATCTGCAAAGGAATCTCCCAGGTTTCCTGGCCGGGAAGGCTCCAATGGCTTTCCGGGCCGCCGCCGATACTCACCGATGGCGCCCATAACGCCGAAGGGCTCTCATCACTTGTCGGGTTCCTCAAGCAGTTCCCCATGGAACGCCCTTGCCACCTCGTTCTGGGCGCTTTGAAAAAAAAGCCGGTCGTCGAAATGGCGATCGCCCTCGCACAACATGCCGACACCCTGTCCTTCGTCCCGCCGACGAGCCCTAGATCGGTCGAAAAGAGCGAGTTCGATTCGCTCATCTCCCCGCTCGATCCTCGCTGGAGTTGGCATGAGTCGCTCGAATCCGCCCTCGCTGCAGGCGCAAGTTCAGGCTCAATACTGGTTACCGGTTCCCTCTATCTGGTAGCCGATCTTCTCAGACTTCGCGGCTCTGCCTCATGAAATTCGATTTCGGCTTGGAGCAGTTTCTCTCGGCTCCGAACGCACGCGGACGCGTCGGTCTGATATCCAACGCCACCGGAATCGATCGGCACGGAACCCATGTCGCTTTCAGGATCGCATCGCATGGAAACCTTCGCTTGCAACGACTTTTTTCACCCGAACACGGCTTCTGGTCGGATGCGCCCGATGGAGAGGCCGTCGGCCACGGTCTGCATACGAAACTCAACCTGCCGATCGTCAGCTTGTACGGAGACCGCCGAATTCCACAGCCTGAAGACCTGGCTGGGTTAGACCTTCTCGTCTACGACATTCAGGATGTCGGAGTGCGCTTCTACACCTACATATCCACCCTCCGAAACATCATTGACGCCGCGGCGATGGCCGGCGCCCCGGTTCACATTCTCGATCGGCCAAACCTCATCGGCGGAACCGTTGTCGAAGGTCCCGCGCTTACTCCGGGGTTCGAGTCATTCGTAGGTCATCTGCCGGTGCCGATCCGGTATGGACTGACCCCTGGAGAGCTCGCGCTTTGGTATAACTCCAAGCTGAAGAAGCCGGCCGATATCAAGGTCTGGGCATGCCGTAACTACCATAGGACAACCACTTTTTCGGACCTCGGAGTGCCGTGGGTTAAGCCTTCGCCAAGCATGACCTCAGCTTCGACCGCAACTTTTTACCCTGGAACATGCCTGTTCGAGGGAACCAATGTTTCCGAGGGCCGCGGAACGGAGGCTCCATTCCAGATTCTCGGAGCCCCCTGGGTCAACCCGGCCCTTTGGCTTGCAGAATTGCTTCCGAAGCTCCCCCCTGAAGTTTCAGCCAGGGAAGCGAGTTTCAGGCCGGCGTTCGGAAAATTCGAGGGAAAAACATGTCGCGGCATCAGACTGAATACGACCCAATCGATTCTTCTGAATGCCGTCGGCATCGGGATAAGAGCGATTCAAGCTCTGATAGCGACCCACGCCGGGGAGGTAGAGTTCCTTACAAAACCCCAACGCGCTGTGCCATTTTTCGATTTCCTGGCCGGAAACTCCTGGCTGCGGGAAGGACTGCTATCGGGAACTGCCAGCCGAACCCTTGAGGAAAGGGCCAACCTGGAAGCAAGCGGGTTTTCAAAAGAGCGGGAAAGTTTTTTCCTGTACCCTTGACCCCGAATCATCCTTCAGGCGCGGCGAATACCCAACGACGCAAGCAGACCTTTCCGTCAACACGCTCCAGGAGCAGAAGATCACCGCTCGGCGCCCAGCCCAGATCGCGACGGCAGATGGGCGCGGGTGCGGGAATCCTCCAGAGCATCCGCCCGTTCTGAGCGATCAACGTCAGAAAACGACTCTTGCCGGAAAAATTGGAAACCAGAAGCTCACCTTCGGGGCCTAATGGGCCGAAATACAGGCCTTCCGGCTGAAACTCGCGAGAGAACCTGTAAACCCGTTTCATTCGGTTTCCGAGGCAGTCAAGCAGCTCCACCTGCCAGGTTCGAAGGGTCTTCTGGCGGGTCAGCGTCCACAAAAAACCGTCCTTAACCGGAATTCCAAGATCGAGGCCGGAAATCCTGAACGGAGAAGTCGCCGTTGGAAGCAGAAAAAATGCGGCAGGGCCGCCATTGATAAAAAGCCCGCCATCTTCGGCGGTTTCCAAAATACAAGCGTTGAAAGGAGTTTCGGGCCAGGACGGCTGAACGGATCCGCTCAGGTTCCCGGTCGAGGTCAAAAAAACGGGTTTCCCATTTCGAATGGAAAAATCGATTATCTCATTCTTGGATGAAGGCCCCGGGCTCACCTCACCGCTCGTCAGCGAAACGGCGCGGACCGCGCCGCGTTCGTCGGCAACCAGTACCCGATCGCCTTCGGCACGCAGGCCGAGAAGTCGCTCTTCATCAACCCCTCTGATGACCGCTACGGTTTCCTTCTTTATGGAAAGGCCTTCCTGAGCGTGAGAACCTTCGGCCGACCACAGGAAAGCCACGACCAGAACGGCAATTACAACATTGATGCGGGAATTCACCTTCGTTCCTCCCCCGAAAAACGGATAATGGAAAACCTTCCGGCGGGAGCCCGGTCGAAATCGCCCCTGGCGAGCCAAAACGCGGTAGTTTTCCCGGGGGCCGACGGCTCTCCGAAATCGAGAAACCGGTTCATCGCCGTCGGCGGCGAGAAATGAATGGAATTCAAAAGCTGCCCGAACCTGGAAAACTCAACAAGTCTCAGCGAACCTCGGTATCCTCCCTGGGGAACGAAGCTCACCAGAATACCGCCGGATGCCGTGGAAACCCACAAACGCGGGTTCTGGAAATCACCGAAGCCAAGATGGACAGCCTTTCGAAGGGTCCCATTGGAATCGTAACCCCGCCAGATGTACCCGATATTTTCTGAATAATCAATCGTTGAAATTCCACCTTCGGAATCGATCGAAAACCCTGACCGGCTCCAGGGAATCTCCCTGAGAAAGCGGCCTTCACCATCAAAACAGGCGATCACTGCCCGGCCGAAATCGCCCACGAACAACGCTCCTCCCAAACCAGCCTCGATCTGCTGAATCTGTTGGAAAGCCGCGGGAGTATTCCCGCGAGCGCCGACGAC
>MNYA01000485.1 GCA_001872985.1 bacterium CG2_30_54_10
GGTAGGTTTGATACGAGTCTCGTAGAGCCAACTGGCGGAAACGACCCACTAAAAAGGACTTTCGGAAGGAGTGAAGGCTAAAAGACCAAGCTGGTGCGCCACAGTTTCAACTGGCGCACCCTTGGTGGAGCTAATGGGGCTTCAGACCGGGAAAAAGATTACCCGTGGAACCTGAAACGGGCTGGTGGAGCAGGAAGTGCAACTGGGAGGCGGGAGGTCGATTTCTGACGCATGTGGGTTTTACCGCGTGAAAGAGGGGCTAAAATCTCCCCGCCGGGGTCCGCTCGAACGAAGGTTGAGCGGACCCCCGAAGGGGCAAGGGTAAGGGCCGGCTGCGGGGCAATGTCCGCCCAATGGCGCTATTGGACGGCAAGCGAAGCCAGCAAGCCGCATGACAAAGCCGCCAGGGATGGCGGCGCATGGCGTGAGGGTTGCATCAGGCGAGCGTGTGACCTTCGCTTTGCCGTTGACCGCGTAGCTTTCGGCGGTCGATGGCTCGATAACCACGGGAGGGAGATACGGCCTTCCCTGGGTTGACTCAAGCCTCCCTGGTCCGGCTGGTGGAAATGGCCCCCGGAAAAGGCCCTCCCCCGTGGATTCCTCGAAAACACCCCGGCACGCGCCCGCCTGGGACGGTTCACGCCTCCTACGGCCCACTGGTGACACCCACCGTCACCGCGGTAGCCTGTAAACGTAGATGCAGTCTGCATTACAAGGCATTTTTCAAGTGGTTGCCTAAAATCTCCCACCTCGAATCAGGCGGAAATCGTGCCGGGGCTGGGATGGGCTGGCGGACTGGAAAGGCTACGCCGCTTTCCGCTGGGGACCCTTGGGAACCGGGAGGAGGTTCAGCGAGGTCAACCCCTGGCGAATGATGGCCCCGCCGATCTGGCCGGGGCTGACGGGAATACCTTCGGCCCGAAGAATGTTTGCCAGAGTGGTAAGTGCCTGCCACGATTCATCAGACAGGGGGATTTTCTGGCGCCTGGCGTCTTCCTCGAGAGTTGGTCTACCGCCGGAAGACCGGAGGTTTTCAAGAAGGTATTGCCGCAAGGCAAAAAGGGAAACGGGGCTGGCCGGTCTTATGGCTTTGGTGGAAACCACTTCCGCCCCCAAAAGCTTCCCCAGGGATTTGGGGTCGATTCGGCCCAGGGTCTTCCCGGTCTGCTTGATTCTGGGAAGCGTCTTGCCTGAATTGGTGATGAGTTTCGACATAAACCCTCCTTACGGCTGGTCGAATTCGGTGATTCGGTAGAACCACCCATCGAACTCGAACGCCACTTCCCCTTGATTGGTTTCCCTGCCCATACGATGCAGGAATTCCCGAAGGGCGGGAACCGAAACGGAAAACAATTTCGGCTTGACGAAGCTGTAAACGATGACGGGGGATTCCCAAATGATCCCGCCCGCGTGATCGACCCAACCGCCTTCTGCGGGGGGCATGATCGTAACACCGCCACCGATGCGGGCAAGCAAACCGGCGGCTTCCAAAACCCATTTCCTCTGATGACCGAATTCTGCGTTGTGACGGTCTTTGTTGGGGATGTACAGCGTCAAGACCTGAACCGATGTTTCATCTGAAGCCCCCATCGCCTCGGCTAGGGTAGGCTCTTCGTTTTGCTGCTTTGAAGCTGGTTTCGGCATGATCAACCTCCGAGGGGTTTCTAAGGCAGAATATACCCTTTTGGGACCAAAAGTCAACCTCTTTATTCCCTTGCTTGCGGGGGTCGGATCTAGGGTTACTAAGGAAGATTCGGATTCTATCTCGGTTAGCCGATATACAAATAGATCTCGGGAATCTGCCCGAGGTGTTTTTGCGCTTGGCTTTTTTATGATTTTTTAGGAAAAGGAAACCCTTTTGAAATCGACTTGGAGCCAGAGGAAAAATGGAATTCGGCTCTTCATGATTTGCCTTTTCATTCTTCGCTTGACGTCATTAGCATTGGGGCAAGTATTGGTTACGATTGACGATTCCGGAAAGGAAATACCGGCAACCAGAGACCCAGAAATCAAAGAAGCCGAATTTTCAATGGCACCGGAAACCCAGAAAGAGCGGCTTGCTTTGAACATAGGGGGCTGGCAGGCCGGCCTGAGTGGAAATATATCGGCCTTAGGAATGACACTTGACTTAAAAAACGGAACAAACCTTGGAAAGCAGGAAAAGGGCGCGATCAAAGGAAACTGGCAGATTTCGAAAAGGGACCTGTTGAATTTTTCCGGGAATCAATTTGACCACACCGGAGCCTTAACCCAACAAACGGTTTTCGACAGAATCACCTATGGTCAGGGAGCTTCGATTAGGGTAAAGACAACGTTTCTTGATGTGGGGTTTGGTCGAGTTATGGGAAGCGACAACAAGGATTCCATAAAATTCCTCTATGGCTTAAAATCAAGCCAAATGCTTATGCGCTTGAGGCAAAAAAGAGAGGGAGAGCTAAGCCAAAAATTCACGACGCCATATCTGGGAATCGAAGGCACGGAAAATCTTTCCAAGTGTGTTGCACTATCTGGTTCTGGAAAAGTTTTTTCTCTTAACCGGAATAATTTGGGGGGGAGATTGACCGACCTTGAAATAGGACTTCATTTTGGAAGTTCCCTTGAAAAAGAACAAGAGAAGCCACTATGGAATGGAGTTTTGGGATTTCGCTACTTTCTGTGTCGGGGTGATTTGAATAATGAAGCGACAGAAATAATCCTATCGGGGCCAACATTAGGAATAGAGGGCCGATTCTAGCAGAGGGGATTGTGCTGTATCATGGAAGAAGCTCCGAGTCATAATTTGGTATGGGGGGGATCGTAAAATGGGCCTTTCCAATTTAAGAAAATATTTTTTTCTTCTTTCTTTTTTGGGGCTTGTCGCCATTTATATTTCTGGCTGTTTAAGTGGATCTTCGACCGGTGGGACGATCGGGCCAATAAATGAAAAAGAAGCAGCTTGGGACACGGCGCTAGGACAAGTTCAAAGCGCAATCAATGCGAACCCTGCAATAAAGTGGTCTGCTGGGCAGAACTACATAACCCAAAACTTCACCCCAAGTGAAACAAAAATACTAATGGGTTTTATTCCACCCACTTCAACCCCAAGCACCACTTCAATTTTAAACAACCTTCGACCAGCTGTAGCGACTTTGCCTACCAGTTTTTCATGGCTCAATAAAAACGGGATTAACTGGATGACCTCAGTAAAAAACCAAGGGAGATACGGAACGTGTGTCGCATTCGCCTGTTGTGGCACTTTGGAGGCATCCTTAAAAATAGCAAAAAACGACCCCAATGCAAACATCGATCTGTCTGAGTGGTACCTTTGGTATAAAGGGACCCCAGGCGAAAACCCGGATCCTGGCGGTTGGTATGAACATTACGCCTCCGATTTCTTAAAGGAGGAAGGAACCGTTGAAGAGACAATCACCCCTTATTCCGGGGCTAAACTTTTTCCCACCTTTTCTGAACCACCGGCAAATACGCCCAATTTCAAGATAAAAAAATGGGATTGGCAGACTGGTGACGAAAGCGTAAAAGCCGCACTTGCCAAAGGCCCTCTTGTCGGTGGAATTCCTGTTTATTCAGACTTTCCTATGTATACCAAAGGAATTTACCGTCATGTTTGGGGCGAACTTGTTGGGTGGCACGCAATTATTTTGGTGGGTTACGACGATGACCAGAAGTGCTGGGTTTGCAAAAATTCCTGGTCTGCGAGTTGGGGAGAAAATGGCTATTTTCGAATTGCGTACGGACAGGAATTCTATCCCTATTTCTTCGCGTATACCACGGAGGAATCCGAAGTTTTGAATTCACCAACGGTAATAACCGTCCAACCTGGTGAAAATAGCATAGACAGTGCTTCAACTACAGTAATAATGGTTACATTCGATAAACCGATCGTCGCGCCTGCAAAAAATCCGATAAAAATTCAAATTTCAACTGGCCTGGGATCTAACTCATACGAACTAACTGGGAATTTTTCGGTAAGTAGCGATAATCGAACCATTTTTTGTTCCGGCCCATTCTTCAATGGCATAACATCAGCCACAGTCTATGTCAACTTTCCGACAGCAACAATAACGGTGACCATTGATGGAGTGTTTGCCGGTTTAGATGGGACCAGTGGAAGTGTAAATAAAATCTGGAGTTACTTTTCGAAAAGAAGCAATTTTGGAATTTCTGGAAAAGTTGCATTAGATACTACCAAGGAAGCCTTAGACAATGTTCCTGTTGAGATTAAAAGGGGTGGTATTTCCTTAGGTGGCACTCAAACAAAGGGTGGTTCATTTAGGTTTGAAGGACTTGTCGCAGGCAATTATGAAATTGCACTAGCAACCGATTCCACCATTTATCACCCCGAGAAGTTTGGTATTCATTTTAATGAAGATGGTAGCGGCGTCGGTGATGTTATTTACATTGAAATGGTTAAGAAGACAATTGACCTTGGTGGAGGAGTTCAAATGGCTCTTGCCAAAATCCCCTCCGGGACGTTCACGATGGGATGCCCGGTGGACGAACCCGGGCGTTGGGCTGATGACTGGTTGCCCCATCAGGTGACCTTAACCAAGGGGTTCCTCATGGGAATTCACGAAGTGACCCAGGCGCAGTATCTGAAGATCACTGGAAGCAACCCATCGTTTTTCATTCCGACGCAGACGGAATTTTCGAGTGGGTATCCCGATACGAGCCAGAACCCCGTCGAAACGGTTTCATGGTTGGACTGCATACGGTATTGCAATGCGCTGAGTGCGAACCAGGGTTTGGCGGCGTGTTACACAGATCAAGGTGGAAGCCCAAAGATCGATGACGGCGATACGGTGACCTGCAACTGGACGACGAACGGCTATCGATTGCCAACGGAGGCGGAATGGGAGTATGCCTGCCGGGCTGGAAGCACTGGCATGTATTACTGGGGAATGACATACGACCAAGCGCAAATGAAGCAGTATTGTTGGTATGATATGAACACATGGGTTGGCTCATGGACCGATCCTCACGCCGCGAAAGGGGGAACACAACCTGTTGGAACTAGGTTGCCAAATGCCTGGGGGTTGTATGATATGAGCGGGAACGTGTGGGAATGGTGTAATGATTGGTGGGAGTGGCAAAGTGCCAGAGGGCCGCAAACGGATCCTCGGGGCCCCTTGTCAGGATTGCAAGCCAAAGAAGCATGTATCCGCCGAGGCGGCGGCTGGAGCTTCTTTTGGGATGGCTGCCGAACCGCCGGACGCTTTAGGGGCGAACC
>MNYA01000478.1 GCA_001872985.1 bacterium CG2_30_54_10
GTCTGCCTTCACTCTTCCCCCGACTTATTGAGATGATACCTGAATTTTGCAATCCGACTACCGAAAGTGTCATTGCGAGCGCAGCGAAGCAATCTCGCTTTTCACCTTGAGATTGCTTCGTCACTTCGTTCCTCGCAATGACATGTTGTTTACTTGCAAAATCCAGGTGATACATGATTTCGTTCCGCGATCGCTGCACGTTCAGTCGGTAGTTTCGCCGAGCAGGCGCATGGCCATGTGGGCCACGCGCTCATGGGCGCCCGGGCGCCCAAGATGGGTCACTACCTCCGCGAGGTCGTCTTTCTGGCGCTGATATTTTTCCGGAGATTGGAGGATTTTCCAGGCATGGTCGGCGAGGTTTTCCGGAGTGAGATCCCATTGGATGAGCTCGGGGATCGCCTGACGCCCAAGGATAATGTTCGGAAGGCCGATGAATTCAGGAATCTTGTAAAACAGCCTGGCGAAGATTTCAGTGATGACGGAAACTTTGTACGTAATAACCATCGGTGTTCCCACGTTGCTGGCTTCGAGAGTCGCGGTTCCGGAGCTGATGAGAAGGATCCGGGAAATGGCCATCACATCGTAGATTCGTCCTTCGATGAGATGTACCGGCAGCCCGGAATTTTCGAGAAGTTCCCTCAACTTGACTTTCGGAACGCCGAAAACTTCCGGGCCGGATGTCACGGCGATGGGGACTACGAACTGGAAAGAGGGGTCGCGTTCGTACAAGATCCGGGCTGCATCGAGCATCAAGGGAAGAAGCTGATCCAGTTCGCTTTTCCGGCTTCCTGGGCAAAGAGCGATCACCGGCCGCATCGGGGCGAGACCGAACTGCCTGAATGCCTCGGTTTGAGTCATTGATGGTTTGGCGACGGTCAGAAGCGGGTGGCCGACAAACTCAACGTTGGCTCCCGCCCGCCTGTAGAGCTTGTAGGTGAAGGTGAAGTTCGATGCGACGCTTGTGATGTTGCGGGCCGCGTCTGCTACATCCCTGGGGTCGGCTGCGAACTTGCTGGGAGGGAAATAATACAGTGTCGGAATTCCAAGGTGATTGGCTTCGCGCACAAGCCTCATATTGAACCCGGGATAATCCACCAGGATAAGCAGATCCGGGCGCATCCGGTTCAGAAACCGCTTCAGGCGCCGTAATACGAACATCAATCTCGGAGCCTGCTTTATCGCCTCGATGAATCCGATGGCGGCCCATGTCGAACTGTCGAAAAGCAGCTTGACATCCCGCTTCGCGGTTTGGGGGCCGCCGACCGCGTAGATTTCGAGATCCATGCAGCGGATGAGCACGTCGATCAGGGTGCTTGCATAAATGTCTCCCGAGGTTTCCCCGGCGACGATCAGAACCCGCTTTTTGAAGGGGCTCTTGGTGGGACTCAAGTTCAAGAGCGCAACCTCCGATCTGCAGCCGACGCGCTCTCCGCCATTTTTCTTTCAAGGAGGCGGCATCCATCCTCAATGGGCGTTTCGGGCTGAATGGCGAACGGTTCTCCCAGGGCTACCACTGCCCGGGAGAAGGGAAATGGAATTTCAAAATGGTCCCAGTTGTTGAGGCGCAAGGCTCTTGAATAGCTTGCTCCGACGGCGATCACGACCGCCTGGATGCGTCGTGCAAGAAGCACCGCTCCGGGTTTTGCAACATGGTGGGGGCCTCGGGGTCCGTCGAGGGTCATCGCAGTGGCTTCGCCTCCCTTGAGGCGGCGGGCCATTTCCAAAAGGGCTCTGCCGCCTCCGCGCGAGCTCGATCCTCGGATGGTTCGGAAACCGAGGCAGTTCAGGCTCTGCGTCTGGATATCGCCATCGCGGGACAGGGAGGTCATGAGCCAATATCCGGTGTCGCGATAAGCGATCATCGGCCCGAGTTGTGCCCCGTGCCAGCATAGAAAAAGCACCGGGCGCCCCGTCGCGAAAGCCCTGTCATTGTTTTCCCATGCCAATTTTTCAAGTCGCAGAGAGGATCCAAGAAGGCGGACCACGATCGCCGCCATTCTGCCCTTCAGCCTTACGGAGGAAACGTAGCCGGGTTCCTTCCAGCGCGGATCGTCCACTCCGCTGAGGAAGCTTTCGCGAAGTCTTTGCTTGCTGCTACCCGTGAGGGAAATCGCAGGCTTTTCCCCAGGCATTGCCGTAGACCTTGTCGTAGCAATTGTCACAGGCTTTGTACCACCTGATTCGGAATTTGAGAACTATATTGAGAATTATAGAGGTGGGCGTAAACGCCCCTCTTCTCGAGTAAATTTGGGTGGGTTCCCCATTCCACTATGATTCCGCTTTGGAGCACCACTATCTTGTGCGCGTTCACAACTGTCGAAAGCCGGTGGGCAATGATGAAGGTTGTGCGATCTCTCATTAGCCGTGCGAGCGATTCTTTGATCAGATTTTCGGTTTCGCTGTCGAGCGCCGAGGTGGCTTCGTCAAGGATGAGAATTCGGGGATCCTTGAGGAATGCCCGGGCCAAGGCAAGCCGTTGGCCCTGACCGCCGGAAAGATTTACTCCACGCTCACCAAGTTCTGTCTTGTAACCCTGCGGCTGAGCGAGGATAAACGAATGGGCATTGGCAAGCTGCGCGGCTGCTTCGACCTCGGAATCTGAGGCATCGAGCCTTCCAAGACGGATGTTGTCGGCGATGGTTCCGGAGAAAAGAAGAACCTCTTGGGGAACCAGCCCGATGTGGTGTCTCAGCGAATTGAGTGTGAGATCGCGGACATCGCAGCCGTCAACACGAATGCTTCCTTCCTGGATGTCGAAGAATCGGGGAAGCAGATTGACAAAAGTTGTTTTCCCGGCTCCCGAAGGACCGACCAGCGCCACTACCTCGCCTGGCTCGACGATCAGACTGACATTGTTGAGAACCGGTTTCTGAGGCGTGTAAGAGAAGCTGACTTTGTCGAACTCCACCCGCCCCCGGCACTCCTTCATCGTAATCGCGGCCGGTCTCTCCTGAATCTCGATCGGCGCATCGAGGATCTCGAAAACCCGTTCTGCCGCACCAACCGACTGGGAGATCACGTTGCTCAGCTTGGATAGATTTTTTATCGGAGTGAACAAACCGACAAGGGCGGTCATGAAGCTGATCAACTGCCCCGCATCGAGCTTTCCCTGAATGACTTCGAAACCGCCGTACCAGAAAATGATCGACAGACCGACGGTGTTGATGAATTCTATTATCGGGGAAGTCGCCGCATTGATGCGATTTCCTTTCATGGTCTCCTGGAAGTTGTCGCCGTTCGCCTTCTCGAACCGGGCCTTAACAAATTTCTCGAGGGTGAACGATTTGACGACCTTCACCCCCGTTACCGTTTCCTGGAGAACGGTGGCGAGGTCGCCAATCCGACTTTGCATACGGGTTCCAATTTTTTTCATCTTTCGGGAAAACTTATTAATCAAAGCCCCGATGAAAGGAATGATGATGATGGAAATGACGGCGAGCTTCCAGTGAAGGTAGAAAATGTAGCTACAGAAAGCGATGAAGGCGATGACATCCCCGACAAGTCCGGTGGAACTCGAAAGAAGGTTCTGCAAAACCAAAACATCGCTGGTGATGCGGCTCATGATCTGGCCTGTCCGGTTCTTTTCGAAATAGGTCAGGGAAAGCTTGATCAAATGCTCAAAACACGATGAACGCATCTTGCGCAGGATGTCCTGGGAAGTCCGGGTCATCAGGTAGGTCTGGATGAAATTGGCGATCCCCTTGACTCCCATGACTGCGATCAGAGACCAGGCGATGTAATGGAGCATCTGAAGGTTCCGGTTGACCAGGACATCATTCACGACACTTCTCATGATCCAGGCGGGGTAGATTGTACAGATCGCCTGGATAAAGCTGAAGATGATGCCTATGACGAGATGCCAGATGTAGGGCCGGAAGTATCCGAGAAGGCGCTTCAGAGTCTTCATTCAGATAACCGTTCGTCGAGTCTTCTGAGAAGGTGCCGTGCCACACGGTCGCTAGCCCCGGGTTCTCCGAGTTTTGCCCTTACCTGGGCAAGGTTTCTGCGCATGGTGTCCTGGCGTCTTGCATTTCCGAGAATCGAAAGGGCTTCTTCGGCGATGAGCTCGGGTCGAAACCTCCATCGAATGAATTCCGGAACGATCTGCCGGCCGGAAATGACGTTCGGAAGACCGATATGGGGTTTCTGAATGAGGAACTTCGACATGATGGACGTGAAAACATTCGTCTGATAGACGATGATCATCGGGGTTCCAAGGATGGCGGTTTCGAGGGTGGCAGTGCCGGATGCGACAAGCGCCAGATCGGAGGTTCCGATTGCTTCGTAGGTCTGCCCGCGGAGGAGGGTAAGCGGGAGGTTCCGTCCTTTCAGATGCGGCCGCACGAGGGATTCCTGGATGGTGCCCGCCAAAGGAAGAAGAAAGCGGGTGGCGGGTTTTTCCTGAAGAATCAGTTCCGCGGCATCGAGAAGAACCGGCAGAATGTAATGGATCTCCTGGGCTCGGCTTCCGGGAAGGAGGCTGACGAGATTTCCCGAGCCCAGCCCGAGCTCAGCCCGGAAAACCTCCGGGGCGATCCGGCTTTCGCTGATTCCAACGAGCGGATGTCCAAACCATGAGGTTCTTGCGCCGGCCTTTTTCCAGATCTGTTCTTCGAATGGAAACACCACGACCGCTTCGTCGATCGTGCGCGTGATCTGATGAACGCGGCTCGCGTGCCAAGCCCAAACCTGAGGCGTGATATAATATACGACGTAGATCCCGAGCTCTTTGGCGACTTTTGCCACGCGGGTATTGAACCCGGGATAATCTATCAGCACAAGCATGTCGGGCCGATGAGTGGCGAGATATTGCTTAACCTCGCCGAAGATTCCAAGAAAGTGGCGGAGGTTACGTAAAACCTCAATGAAACCGATCACCGCCATTTCGTCGATGCTGTACAGCGAAGTTTGGCCGGCCTTCGTCATCAGTGGCCCGCCGATTCCTTCGACCAGCAGGTCGGGCCTCAAGCGCTTCATGTGAGAGATTACGAGCGAACCTTGAAGGTCGCCGCTGTGTTCCCCGGCAATAAAAAAAACGTTCATGCCCGGGCTTCTCCCCTGAGGAGGCTTGCAAAAAGGAGAATCGCCAGCAAGGTT
>MNYA01000477.1 GCA_001872985.1 bacterium CG2_30_54_10
CAAGGCTTTCAAGATCGACCCGACGACGGTTGAAAAAAACGAAAAAAAGATAACTTCGTAACATCTCAAAAAGATGGGAAGAAAAAAAGTAGAAGCGGCTTCCAGCCGCTTGAAAACCACGCGGCAAGATGCCGCGTTTACTTGTTACCCCGAATTATTGAGAAGTTACATAACTTCTCAATAAAGGGGGGCGCTTTGCGCCCTCCGGTCTGCCTTCACTCTTCCCCCGACTTATTGAGATGATACAATTCAGGCTTCTTTAGTAGTCTCGCCATCGGTTTCTTCCGGGCTCAGGGCGTAGGCGAAAATTTCCTTGAATTTATTCGGTGTGCGGGCGACCTTTCGCCGTTCGTAATCGAAAAACACAAGCCCGGTTTTGGCTCTGGCTATCTCTTTCGCATCTTTTGTACGAGTGATTCTGTATAGAAAATCGCAGCCGTGCCGGCCAATGTTGGCGACGGCAACCTCGACCGCCAAGACATCCCAATGGAAGGCTTCGGCCTTGAAAATCAGAACCGCATCAGACATGATCATTCCAACGCCATCGACGTCTTTTTCGGAAAAACCGAAATCGCTAAGGAAACGCAATCGAGCCTCGTGAACCACTGTTAATACGGAAGCATTACCAAGATGCCCGCCGTAATTCACATCGTCAATTCGCACCTGGAACTCAGTTGCGAAAGGAAACGTCAAAGGCAATTCAAGTTTTTCCCTGACCATCCGGTTGCTCCGAAAAAAAGAATCCGTGGCGCCCCGCCAATGTAGACATTATATCACGACATCGAGTCGGAGTGGTGGCAGTGGTGGTGTAGGCAGTGGCAGTGGCAGTGGCAGTTAAAGTGGAAGCGCAATAACTGATTTCAGCGGTTTCCGGAGAATGGCCGCTCTTCAGCGGGGAGAGGAAGTTGGCGCCTTGTCCGGAGCTTTTTGAGGTTCTCAGCGCCGACGTAGAAGGAACGGCCCGTAAGATCGGATTGGCGGTCTTCCAGAATTTTTTTGAAGGCTTTGATTCGATCGATGGTTGGGGGATGGGAACGCAAATAAGACCCCGGCGCCGAAACGATCACCCCCGCAATTTCGCCGATCGGCGAACGGTTGGAAACCGGCTGTTGCTCAAGGTTTCCAAATCGGTCTGACAATTTCGCCATAATTCGCACGGCGGCTTCCGGATCGTACCCGGCGGCGGTTGCATAAGACCATCCCTGTGCGTCGGCATCGAACTCCTGGAACTGCCGGTACCCTTGGGTGATGATGCGATGAACGAGGAGCGCCATTGTTCCGAGCCCTTTAACAAGCAGATACCTCATTCCGCCAATCAGGTTGGTTGGCGACGAGCCGGCGATCTTCTTGATTAGAAGTTCGTGCTGGAAAAGCTCGATGCAGTGCCGAAGATCGACATGCGCGATCTCATGGCCGATGATCATCGCCAGTTCGGATTCAGATCCGGCAAACTCGACCAATCCGCGCAAAATGAAGATTTGGCCCCCTGGAAGGGCAAAGGCGTTCACATCCGGAGAATCGAGAACGTGGAATGAATAGGTTATCCCGGTTCTGCGAACCCGCATGGCCAATATCCTGCCGAGGGATTTGACGTAACTATCAAGATCGGAATTCGCGGAACCCCACCATCCACTGGAGTGCATTGCGATCTCGCGGCCAAGTTCCATTTCCTCGGCATCGCTCACGCGGGTCAGCCCGAAACCGACGCGATCCAGGTCATGCGAAGCATCGGTGGCGACCTCCATCACCGCGTCAAGGCCCACCCGCCCCTTTGACTTTTCACCGAGCATTACGAGGGCGCCACCTGCCATGAGCATTCCGAGAACAAGGAGAGATCCGTATTTTTTCATGGAATCACAGTATCCGCTCAAAAAGAAGGTACATCAGCTGATTCTCAACATATAGCAAGATTCGTAGCTTCTCAAAAAGAGGGAGCACGCGCCCCCCTTTTTTGAGTAGATGCTAATCACAGGTATTTTTTCAGCTCATCACGATATCGCGAGTAGAACCAGGATACAGCGAGCAGCAGCGCCCCGACAAGGCAGAACGAGATGATCTGATAGTGCGTCGGAAGATGCCGCAGATCGAGAATCATCAGCTTCAGGATACAGCCCAGCAGGATAAAAATTCCGGAGTACCGAAGCGTTCGATCGCGCATGCCGAAACCTGACAGAAGCAGCAATACAGCCTCGACTCCCAAAGCGACGGTAAACATTCCCCCGCTGACCTCAAAATACACGAGCAGAGTCAGCAGAACGGTAGCCAGCAAGGATACCCCGACCCTGGCCTGCATGTCGCCGGCGCCCAGACTTGGATCGACCGCGGATTCCGCCGCCAATTTTTGCGAGCGGGGAAGAATGAATTGGGTAACGTAGAATGCGATGATGACAAATCCTCCGGTAACTATTCTGCCGTAGGTATCCGCAACCAGGGGAACAGTTTCAGGAGAGATGAAATTAGTCGACCAGCATCTGAAGAAAGTTGCCAAGCCGAGGGCGTAGCCCTGCCAACGCAAATCTGGAACACGAAAGAAACGCCCCAGCCAAACGAGCACGGCCACCATAATTCCCCATCCGACGACCACAGTCATCAAGCCCAGCTCGAATCGGAGCAGCGCCGCGATCAGAATCGGCGCGGGATAAAGATACAACCGGCTGTCAGAGGTTTCCGAGCGAAGTTTGAACCAGATATGCTGGAACAGGAAGGCCATGGGAAAAACGGTCAACAAGCGATGCGACAATCCGGCGGTTTTTTCTTCCATGGCGAAATTGGCGATGGGAAGGCGGAAAAAAGCCAGAGCGGCAACCAGGTGAGCCTGCTTGCGAAGCCAGGAATCGCCAGCCAGGGCCGAGATTTCGAAAAGGGCGAGAGCGACAACTCCCCAGCCAATGGCCACCACTGGCACTGGAAGAATTTGCCATAGAAGGCCCACAAAACATCCGGTTGCGGTTGCGGTGGTTACATCGCGAACAAAGTGTCGTTCTTCATCTTCAAGGTTAAGCGGCGGAAAATGGAAGTAGCGCCATGCCCAGGCAGCACAAATCGCGGAAGACAAGCCCAGACCACACCAAGGTCCAAAGCGCGAGGAACCGGTTTCTCCGGCAAGGCCGTTATTTATCAGGAGGGAAGTGAGCGCGAGCAGACCAACGGAATAGGCCTGCCCACGGAACTCTTTCCTTCCAGCCCTGGCGCCAATTTCCAAAAGTATCAGCGCATGTATCAACCAGGCGGTTCCGAGATATACCGTCGCAACTTCTTTTCCAAGGACCAGAACGATCAATATCGTAGCGCTTATGCTGTAGGCAAACCCGATCGACCAATCTTGAGGAATACCCTGAAAACGGCGGAAAAAAGCCCGATTTCCATAACCCACAATTGCTGTTAGAATGGCTCCAGGTGTGAATCTATGAATTGTAATCATCCATAACTCGCGGGTTCCGCCCTGGAGGAAATCGTAGAAAACCCGGAGCACCGCCATCTCGAAGACGAATGCTCCCAGCGCACGCAAATACGCTTCCTTAAGTCTGACCCCGCTCAGGAAGAGCATTTCCGTAAGTAGAAGCAGAAGAAGAACGACACGCACGCCGCCGAACCACAACAAGAGGGACGGAACCAGCAGGAGTACCATGATGCTCACGGCGCTTTCATAACCACCACCGATCGCCCGTTCGAGGGATTCTTCGGAGTCGGAGAAAGACGATGGGGGGCGCATCCAGGCCCGGGCAAGGGTACTGGCAAAGTATGCCGCGGCAGTCATCGCAAGGAAATGGGGCAACGCAAGCGGGTCGCCTGAGGGTTTGTGCATCAGCGCCACGCCGACGAATCCAACCGCATTGAGCGGAAACAGCGTGCGTGCGATCGGTTCCTGGCTATGTCGGCGAGCGATGCCAAGAAGATCGAAAATTTCGAACATCAGCCAGTAGCAGAACAGTACCGCTTTTCCGGAAACCATCGCATCAGGTGATGGGCCACGCCAGGCGACGTCGCCCAGGGCAAGAGCGTAACTTCCATAAGTCAGGACAACCCCACCGACCAGGATGCGATCCCATTTAAAATGGTATGCGACATAAAGGAGGGAACCGGCCAGCGGGAGAGTAGCAAGCAATGAAAAGTTGGTTCTCGGGGTGATCAGGAGTGTTACAAAGCCCATGAAATACGCCAATGAAGTGATGGCTTCCGACCTCGTTGTCAAGGCATGGACGATCATCGCCGTCGCGACGGAGCATAGCAAAAGCATGCCTATTAGCGGGTCTTCGATCAGTTTCGCGTTTTCAATTGCATGTACCGCATAGGAGGTAAAATATATTGCAGCCCATCCGGCGCCGACGAGACCACGGGCGAAGACCAGGAACCGGGAACGGCGCACAGCCACGAGACCGCCGATCAGCAGCCCGAGTCCGAGGGCGTATCCCAATGCCACCCGGCCCGCCGGACCAAGGCTGCCGTACGAATAGTTGAGGAACAACGCGACACCGATAGCCAGAATCAGTCCGCCAACCTTGTTCAGAAGGTTTCCACCGATAATCGCTTCCCACTCTTCTCCGCCGAAGCTTCCCTGAATCTGTTCAAACCATCCAAGGGAAAAAGGTCTGCGATCGGGCGGAGGGGGCGGGTGCGAGCGCGAAGAAGGCATAGTCCGCCTGGAAGCCGGGCGTGTTGGTTGCGACGATTCCTGGGAGCGACGAGGAGGCCATCGAGTTTGGTCTTTGGAGGACGAATCGCTGGAAAACAGAGGGGCATTGCACTGGTCGCAACGATCGGCATTGGCCCCCACCGGCATCCCGCAGTTTGGGCAGGCGAAGCCACTTTCTTCGTTTGAAAGGGCAGCCGGCGTTTGCTGCGAATACGAGGTTTCCGGGGTTTCTGGGGTTTCGGAGAGTTTTGGAGAAAGGGGGAGAGCAACCGGTTCGATTGTGATCCCTGGTTTCGGCGAAGTCTCGGCCGGAGCTTCAACCAACGGAGAAAAAGAAATATCGGACTGAACAGGTTCGGCGGGCTGCGCTGAAATTTCAGAGTCGCCGGGGGAGGGCAAAGGCGAGGGGGAAGGC
>MNYA01000418.1 GCA_001872985.1 bacterium CG2_30_54_10
GGTCGGGGCTGGGGCTGGGGTGGCGGGTTTTCCATTCATTTTCGAGAGATTCGAGATCGGAGGGCGCCAACCCCGCGAGTTTGACGCGCAGCTCGCTCAGCGAAAGAGCGCGGCAATCATCGAAAGCTTCCTTCGACGAGAGGCGCAGTTCTTCCAGGAAGGGGGCGGGTGTGGCGATGTCGGTGCCGACTTTCCGGGGCCATGTCAGGACAAGGCCTTCCTGGGCTCTGGTGATGGCAACGTAGAACAAGCGCCGTTCCTCCTCGAGGTGGTCTTCAGGGTCGGCCGGGTAGGGGTTAAAGAATGGAACCGGGCGTTCGGTGGCATCGAGCCTAACCTGGAGGGCCCGCAACCCATCGGCGGTCAGTAGACGGTCCTCGCGCATTTCTACGGGGAAAATGCTCTCGCAAAGGCCGCCGACGAAGACAACAGGAAACTCGAGGCCTTTCGACTGATGAACCGTCATGATCTGAACCCCGGATTCGGCGGTCTCCTTGGCTTCCTCGAGGGTTGAGGCATAATAAGTGAGGAGTTCGTCGAGATTGGGCAAAAGGTCATCGAGCAAAGGCTCGGAGGCGTGTTGGTGGATCCAGACCTCGGCGAAGTCGGCAACCATGTTTCGAAGAAGGAAAACATTTCGCGCCGCCTGCGACGCCGGGTTGGAAAGAGAATCACGCACAGTCAAGAGAAGCCGCGCAATGGCGACATTGAGGGGAAGCTTGCGACTGTCCCGGATCATCCGCCAGGTTTCAGCAAAGCCGATCGCCCGTTGGATGCACTCTTCGGCGGTGGCGGCCGGCTCATGGTTGCTGACTTTCGGATTCCGGCTCCCGCCCGTCGGCTCCTGGCTACCGACCTCTGGCTGCGGGTTACCGACCTGCGGGTTACCGATCTCTGGCTGTTGGTTACCGACCTGCTGGTTACCGATCTCTGGCTCGTGGCTGCTGACTTCTGACTCGTGGCTGCTGACTTCTGAATCCTGGCTACTGATTCTGGTTACCTGGTTCCCGACTACCGGATTCTGCCCGTTGTCCGCTGTTTTCCGGCTACTGGCCACTGATTTCTGGCTATTGGCTTCTGATTTCTGGCTATTGGCTTCTGTTTTCTGGCTATTGATTTCTGTTCCCTGCCTGCTGCCTGCTGGCTCCTGGCTACTGAGGAGCCTGTCGAGCAGTTCGGAAATGCTTCCGTGGGTTCCGAGGCGGGCAATCATCCCCTGAATCCAGATCGGATCCATTTTGAAAAGCGGTGAAACGAAAGCACGGCGAAGGGCTTCCTCGCGCATGTCGCCATCAGTTCCAGCGGCTTTAAGGAGGGAAATCAGGGTGGTAACCTCTTCGGATCGGAAGAATTTCATATCCCCGGCAATCGTGAAAGGAACGTGCAAGGCTCGAAGGGCTTCGGCCAGAAGATCGATCTGGTAGTTGTTGCGCACCAGGATCGCGAGCTCTTCAGGTGAAAAAAGTCTGTTCGTTCCGTAGATGAGGAGGGAAGCCACTCTGCGGGCGATCATGCGTGCCTCGGAAAGTTCGTCCTGCGCTGAAAAAACCTCGACGAAACCGTCCTTTTTGCTTTGCGCGATCAGCGTGCTTTCGGCCGACCGCTGAGAGGTATTTTTCCATGCGAGGCGGTCGACGGCATGTAGAATTTTTTCGGCGTTGCGATAGTTCAAGGCAAGCGGAAATACTTTTGCCTTGAAGGTTTTTCTGAAGGAGCCGGAGCGGTCCATCATTCCGGGATTCGCGCCGCGGAAACGATAGATGCTTTGTCTGGGGTCACCGATCACCATGACCCGCGGCTGCTCGATGCCCCGTTGAAGAAGCGAGAGTAGATAAAACTGCGCGGGGTCAGTATCCTGGAACTCGTCAATCAGTATTACCCTGAATTTGTTCCGATAGAGGTTTGCGGCGTCAGGGTTTTCAAAAACCTGAATGGCCAGCCTTATCAGATCCCGGAAATCAAGGTAACCCGCCCCGATTCGCTCCGCCTCATAATCATTGTACAAACGGAGAAGTTCTGTTAATCTGGCCCGGATGCGTTGTGGAAAACCGTTCTCCGCCTCGATTGCGATTTCGAGGTCCTTGGGAGAAACCAGATTTGATTTCATCAGGGAGATAAAAGTGAGTACCTCTTGCTGGAATCCACGCTTTCGAAGAACGTTTCCGAAAACCGGAAACCCCTCGCCCCGACTCTCTGAGAGTTTCGACGCCAGGCCTGACAGCAGCAGGGCTTCTTTGAAGCCGGTCAGAAGTTTGAACTCCGGATGGATTTTGACCAGATGAAACTGTTCGCGAAGAATGCGGGCGCAAAAGGAGTGGAAGGTGGATATCCAGCATTCATCGAAACTTTGTGGGTGGTATTCCAGCACGCGCTCCCTAAGCTCATTTGCCGCCTTATCGGAAAAAGACAGCGCGAGGCATTCTTTCATCCGGAGGCCCCCCGCGAGTAGTTGTCCGATCAGCACGGCAATTGTGCGGGTTTTACCAGTGCCTGGGCCGGCCAGAACCAGAGATGGCCCTGTAAACCCGCGAACTATCTTCTTCTGGTGATCGTTCAGTTTTTCGAAATCTTGTTCGAGGCTCATTTCGGTTCTGAAAATCAATAAAAGAGATCGAATTGAGGGGAACCGGTGGCCAGCCACAATACGATGAAATGGTGAATCGCGTCGGAAAGCGTTAGAGACCACCCCGCGATCGTTGCAATTCTGTGCCTTTTGTACCCGGGTTCGAGAAAATGGGCCAGGAGGATAAACCCAAGGCCGAAATACCCGTGGTGTATTCTCAGCCCTCCCGTCAGGCGGCCGACGGTGGAGGCGGTATCACGAGCGGATTCAAGGGAGAGTCCGAATCTTGCGAATGCGGTGATTCCCTCGATCAAAAGGGTACAGACCACGACCGGTTTAAGCATGTTTTCTGAGTCCTTCATCACGGGTTTCCTACATCAAAACTCCCGAATTTTCAAGGCAGGACCATGGTGGTGATTTCTCAAATCAAAGGAGGGGGCATGCGCCCCCTCTCGACATGCGAAGTAAATTCGCTTGTCTCCCACCCTACGGCCGGGCGTCTTGCGCCTCCCTGTCCATCTATGTGTTCCCCGGTAATTATTGAGTTGATACACAAGGGCATCCAGTAGAGATGACCCGGCGGTCGCCCCGACATCAATTATTTGAGGTTGCGGCTTAGGCAGAAGTGGTGTATGATAGATTTTCGATAAGTCACCTGGAGCAATCCGGGCTCTTTTTTAAATGCAGTGAGCAATCCCACTTCTGTTTTTTTGGGCTTGCCCGAAATTAGCGAATGAGGTATTTCACGACATGATTAGCATGGAATCAAGAACCCCCCCTCAACTCCCTGGGCTCCTCCGAAAGTTCCTGACCCGAAAAAAGTATCGGCCAGCCGAGCTTTCCAGGCAATCCGGGGTTCCGAAGCCGTCGATTTCCAACATCCTATCGGGAAAACGGGGTGCTGCATCTGAGACCTTGGCGGCTTTTTCAAAAGCGCTCGGGCTTTCTTCCGGTGAGGCAATCGAAATGTTTCTCGCCTCAGTCCAAGATTCAGCAAAAGGCGATGTCCGAAAAGTCTGGGAAGAGGTTTCCAATGTCGTGATCGGCGCCGCTCAGTCACCGGCACTCCACAGTCGTGGCGCAGTCAAAGGTTCTCCCGCTGCTGGGTCAATCCCGATATTTTCCTCGGTCGAAGCCAAGTTGAAAAAGGGAAAAATCAGCGGCGAGCAGATAGGTGAGTTTCCGTTCCACGCGGAGAATTCCCAGGCCGGGGCTTTTGCCGTGCTGGTTTCCGGGGATGCAATGAACGGGCCCGACTCCTGGATCCGCAATGCCGACGTGGCCGTTTTCAATCCGATTTCCGAATCCGCCGTCAAGGACAACGATGTCATCTGCCTTTTCGTCCAAGGCTGGAAAGAGTTCGCGATCCGGCGCATTCAGAAAGATCCGCGGGGAATTCTTTTCCTTCTCCCGGACAATCCGTCTTTCCCGAAAATTGAGGTTAATCCTTCGAAAACACCTCTCACGGTCTTCGGGAAATTGGCCGGCTCCTGGAGAGGCCAGTAGTCTTCGGGTGACAATGGTTATCTGCTCGCTGACGGCGTCTGCTCGTTGCTCGTTAGCTCTTGGCGAGCGGGGTTGCGAATGGCAATTGATGAATCGGTTTTCTCCGACCAGCACTCTGTGGCCCCCCAAAAAAATGGCAAGGTTTCCCCAGAATGCGGAAAGTTTGCCCGTGAAATCTCGCATGAAATCAACACCCGCCTTGGGATAATCAAAGGCTCGGTGGCTTTTTTGAGGGAAATTCTTCCGGATCAGGAGCCCCTGGTTGAGAAACATCTGGCTATCATCGAACATGCCGCGAATCGTGGGATTTCTTTCCTGCGGCAGGTCATTGAATCATCACTGGGGGTTTCTTTGAATTTCGCCCGGATCGACCCGGGAAATGTCCTCAGACAAGCCCTGGAAACAGTTGCTCCCCGGTTTTCGCGAGATCCGATCTGCTTTCGGTTTGAGATTCAGCCGTCTCTCCTGGCTATTTATGGTGATTTCCAGCAGCTTCACCAGATACTGACGAGTCTGATAGATGTTTTGATCGAAGCTTTGGGTTGTGAGGGCGAGGTCACCCTTCGTTCCATGGATGGAACTTCCGAAGACAAAGTCCAATTTGTCACCATGGAATTGCTGAGTTTGCACCCATCCTCTGAGGCAATCGTTTTATCCATGATGGATTATCGCAAAAGTCCGGGTTTCGCAATCGTCAAGTCGGTAGTGGCCCAGCATCAGGGGTCGGTCTCGTTCGGTTCCGATCCCGAAAAAGGAACCCGTATCACCCTCGTTTTTCCCGCTTATGATAAAGGCTGAAAAAGATGCAATCGTAACTTCTCAATAAAGGGGGGCACGCGCCCCCCTTCGCCTCGCGAAGTAAATTCGCGAGGCTCATCCCCCGCGGTCGGTCGCCTTGCGCCCTCCGGTCTGCTTTAATGCTTCCCCCGAATTATTGAGGTGATACGTGCAATCGTTCAACGTGATGGTAGC
>MNYA01000281.1 GCA_001872985.1 bacterium CG2_30_54_10
GCCTATGACCGAATCGGAGGCCTTACAAAGCGGTTTTATTGAGCCGTATTCCGACGGAAAGTTCCATCTCGACTGGCCCCTGTCACGCGGAATGGCCGCATGTATCCTGTCTCGAATGGCTCAAAGAGCCGGCGTTACGGCATCTTTTCCGATATCCTTCTCTGACATCGCGACGGGAAGCGTGCTTTCCCAGGCTCTTTCGGTGGTCGGAAAGGCTTTTCACGCCCGGCCATCCAATCGCTTTGGCGCGGATCAGGTCTTTTCACCAGACGATCTCGAATTTGCCATGTCCTCGATTGCAAGTCTAACCCTACTTTCCCCGGGTTCCGGAACCCCTCCGATCGCTGCCTCACTGGTTGCATCAGAAAACGTCCCGGCCTCGTTCGTGGCAGGGACCCGCTTTGACCCGGGTTTTCCAAGACGCGACATGTCGCCGGCATCATCCACCCTGGGATCCGCATTGGGGTCGGATGTCGATCGTCTCGAACGGCTGACTCTTTTCGTTCCCTCCGACCAATTGGGGCCGCAAAACGCCTTCGACCTGGTTGCAGCGGGAGAAGGCGTCTCAGACATGGAAGCCGCGCTCGATTCTTTCGAGTTGACGATTTACGATGTGACGCTTGCCGAGCCTCAGGATGAGACCCTGCAGAGTGAGGTTCGCGATTTCCTTTCCGAGATGCGCAAGACGTTGCATGATGTCGCCGAAAAACTCCGATCGTCCAGGCTACAGCTTGAAGCTGCCTTACTGATTGATCCGGAGAGCATCCGACAATGTGCCGAGCTGCGCATCAGAATCGGCGCCGCCCTGTTCCGCCTTGAAAGACTTTCGGAACGTGTTGAAGAGCGGATGTCGATCAAAAATCAAAAAAGGACCGCCGAATGAGCCAGTTAAAAAAGTTGACGGTTTCCGTTCTTCTCACCGCGTTGTTCTGGGCTTCCTGTCCCGCTCTTGAAGCAAAAAATCCTCTCGCAACCTATTTCTCGGGATTGCTTGACGAGAGCCGTGTCGAAATCGCGATCGGCAAAATGCTCTTCGAGGGTTTTCGCGCCGAGACCGGCGGAGCATCGAAAACCGCCTCCTTGCCGGATATTGATGCCATGGTGGAACAACTTTCAGTCAAAACACCACGGACGGCGATTCCGTACAAGGTCTACATCCTCGATTGCAGGGTTCCCGGAGAGATAGCCTTCCCGGGGGGCGCGATCGTAATTACGGCGGGAATGCTTGCTATCGCCGCCACCCCGCAGGAGCGCACCTTTCTGGTTGCCCGAAACATCATGCAGATTGCGCTGCGAAACCCGATGACGGTTATCAAGAAAGAGGGAATCTACGGTTCGATCCTGAAAGTGCTGAAGGTTCCTGAAAACAAACGCGATCCGGAGGCTGTCGGACAGATTCTGAAAAGCTACATCAAAGCCGCCATGGCGATGGATCAGAAACGGGCCGACCGTGAAGCCGTCAAGCTTTTCGAAAACTTTCAGGATGGACGGCAAGCCGGCCTTTCACTTTTAAGGAAGCTTAAACAGGAGTTGTGGGCATTCATGCCCTGGGAACTTTTCGATCTTCCAGGCCGGATTCAGAACCTGGAGACGATTACTCCGTGATTTCACGCATCGGCCCGTTGGGAGCCGTTATACAAAAGCACCGAAGGAATTTTTACCACAGAGATGCAATCCGATGTCTTCCCTCAAAATCCTCGGGAGCGATTGAACGACCCTGACATCGCCACCCGCCGGATGGCGTTTGCCGCGATCGCCCGCGACCCGCAGCCTTACGACCGCGAGGTTTTCGAGGAAGCGCTCTACAGCCCCGATACCGCGACCGCTCTTCTCGCCTATCTCGGGTTACGGTCAATGTGGCCGACCCCAACCCCCATCGATCAAACCTGGAAAGAGCTTTTTTCAGAATCAATCGAGCTTTTGGTCAACCGTGCATCAACAGGGCCGGTCCAACTCAGGGTCGCCGCGCTGCAAGCTTTGGCCTTCGCCCCGGAAAGCCCTGGAGTCGCTCTCGTCGAGCGCATCCTGCAGTCTTTGGGCGATGCCGCGGTCATGGAAACAGGTTCCTGGAGGGAAGCGCCGACGTTGCCTCTGGTACAGACCCGGCACTCCATGGATCTCCCGGAAGGGTTCGCCCTTCTGCTGTCGGCGCTTCCCCTGGGCCGAGAACGAATCCAAATCCTGAAGCGGGAGCTTTTGCGCAAAGAGTTCCATCGCCTTTTGCCTGTACTGATTGCGTTGCAGATGATGCCCGTTCCCGAGCTGACCGATCAGATTCTCGCCTGTGTCAGATCGAATGAGCCTCGTGTCGCGGCCGAGGCCGCCCGGGCACTTCTGGCATGCGGCGGCCGGAAGGTCTATCTTTTGATCCTTTCCCTGCTCAAAGAGACCGTCGATCCGCGCAAAAAGGCGATTTTTCTTCCTTTGGCCGCCCGGACCGGACGAAGTGAGGTCTGGCAGGTTATTCTCAGCCACCTGCTGCACTCTTCCCCTCTGGTACGGAGGGCGGGCGCGATCGCCATTTCCTCCTTTCCTTCCGCGGCCGTATCGGATCAGGTTGTGGCCCTTCAACCCCTGCTCAAGGACAAGGATCCGATCGTGGTTTGCGAGGCCGCGAGGGCACTGTGGCACCTCGGTTCCATGGAGGCTCTTACCCTCGTGGAAAATCTTTTCCGGAGCGGAGACTCTCATCAGAGAGCCATTGCCGCCGAGTGTTTGGGGGAGCTTCCGGCCGATACCGCGGTTCCCATACTGATAGAGGACTTCGGAAAGGAACGGCACGGAGATGTCATCCGGCAGGTGATCCTTTCCTTGCGACGGCTTCTTCCGCGATTGGCTTCCAGTTCCGGATTGTCAGAGCATCTCTTGCCGATATTGAAGCGGTTGATGGGGTCGACCGACCCCTTCCTGCGAAGCCAGGTCGCCGTGCTGGCCGGCATCCTGGGCCGATCGGCGGAAGACCTGCTTTTAGCTGCCCTTGAGAAACCCGAGCATCCGCACGTTCTGGCCTCACTTATTGCCGCGCTGGGCCACATCGGAAACAGCCGGCTACTTGTACTGGCGCGGTTTCACGATCATCCTGATCCGCGGGTCAGATCGAATCTGATGACGGCTTTCCTCACCGGCGGACAGGGAGCGATTCCATATCTGACGACAGGGCTGAAAGACCCTTCTCCGCGTGTGCGTGCTGCTGCCGCGCATAGTCTTTTCCTGCTGGGACAGCTTGAAGTCATTCCGGTTCTGAACCGAATGCTTCTCGTTCCCTCGCCGGTTTCGGTTCTGGCTGCATGTCATGCGCTTGCCAAGCTGATGCGCGTCTCTTTGCCGATTCTCGAGCAGGGCCATCCGCTTCCGCTTTCCCTCTCACGAAAGGCCCGGCGTCGTTCTCACGATTCATCGGAAGGGCCGATTTTGCTGAGATTTGCGGAGTTGCCGAGGGTGTTCGATGAGCTTTCCATCGCCGGTGGGGATATCGAGAAAACTCTCTGGGTGCTCGAAAACAACAATAAGTCGCATCCGGCATCTCATCCCATAAGGCGGATGCTTGCCTCGATTTACGCTTTTCGAGGGCTCTCCCGGGAAGGTCTTTCGCTCCTTGAAACCTGTATCCGGGACCATCCTGGAATTCTTGCCGATCTTCTCGACGCTTATCGGCTTTCCCTTGTGGCAGGCGACCTCCCACGGGCCGAAGCTTTCGGGAAAAAAGCCCGCGTTGTTGATCAGAGTGTGTTGAACGCCTGCATCGAGCTTTCCCAGAGCCTTCGTGGCAAAGGGGCCGAGGCGATGCTGGAACGCCTGCACACGCTTTCCCTGCCTTCAATGAACATCTATTCTGCGATGATTCAGTTGAAGGCATTGGAAGGAGACGCGGAAACCGTGCTGGATCTGCTTTCAGAAATACTTCTCGCGCGGCCTACGAATGGCGTGGTTGCGCTGAAACTCGCGAATTTGCTTCCCGAGTCCATGTCGGATCTCGCAAAGGCGCTGCAGGGTTACATACAGAACCTGCCTCTTACGCTCGGGTGATTCGTTCGGAAGGACAAAAGATTCTGTCATTTCGACCGAAGGGAGAAATCTCTTGGTCCGGAATCATTGAGTTTCCCCGAATTATTGAGTGGATATCTGCCCCGTTTGTGGCGACAATGGAATCATCTCGGGATAGGAAGGAACGTTGTGGGATGTTTCAGAATTTGGAATCACTCCGCGAAAGCAGGATCAACGTCATGTCGTCGGGTTGTGACTGGCCATGCCGCAGGGACTCACACTCCCGGTAGACTTTCCTGAGCCGATCGGCTTGCGTCACCCCACGAGTTGTCTGGAAAAGCCCGATCATTCCATCATATCCCAAGGGGTTTCCTTCCGGGCCGGGGGTTTCGACGATTCCATCGGTATAGAACCATACGTCATCGCCCTCCGACAAGGAAATAACCTGCTCTTGGAAAACAGGGTTTTTCCTGGTTCCAAGCGGAAAACCCGACGACTTAAGCTCGACAGGATCATTTTGTACAGGGAACCAGTAGGGGTGGTTGTGGCCGGCGTTTGCAAAGGTAAGTGTTCCGCTCGTCGTGTCGAGCAATCCGTAGAAAAACGTCATCATCATACGCTTCTTAAAACTCTCCAGGATCATCCGGTTGACCGCCATCATTGCCGAAGCAGGCTTGGGATCACGCTTGGTCTCAATCGTGATGGCGGCCTTGGCCATCGCCATCAAGAGCGCCGAAGCAACCCCGTGGCCGGCCACGTCGCCGATGAGAATCACGGCTTTGTCGACTCCGAGGGGAAAATAATCGAAGTAATCGCCGCCCAATTCGGATGCGGTAAGCGACATTCCATAGATCTGGAAGCCCGGCAGTTGCAAGGCCTTTTGCGGGAAAAGAGCCTCCTGGAGAGTTTTTGCGACAGAAAGCTGTTCGAGGGTCTCCATCGTGGAATTGAACGCCATCGACAACCGGCCGAGTTCATCCTTCTCGAATACTTCGATCCGGTTTCGGGGCGACACTTCGAGACCGGCCAGCGCCATCTCAACGAGGTGGC
>MNYA01000056.1 GCA_001872985.1 bacterium CG2_30_54_10
CGTTCAGGTATTTTTCGAGCATCACAAAAATTCAAAACCGAGTGCTTATTTATTTCCGGTTGCTATACTTTGGCCTCTGACCTCTTCCTTCTGACCGCTGGCTTCTGGCTTCTGGCTTCTGACAGCTGGTTTCCGACTACTTCTTCATTCGTTCAGGTTGAATACGACCATTCGAATGGTTGTCATCTCGTCGATGGCAAACCGGGAGCCTTCCCGACCGATGCCGCTTCCCTTGTTTCCGCCGTAGGGCATGTGGTCGATCCTGAACGTGGGAACATCGTTCACCACTATTCCGCCGGCATTAATTGCTCGAACCGCGAAATATGCCCGGTTGATGTTGCTCGTGAAAACTCCGGCCTGAAGGCCGTAACTGCCTTCATCGCAAGCCTTGACCCCATCTTCGAATGAATCGACGGGAATCACCACGACAACCGGGCCGAAAAGTTCGTCTTTCACGATTTTCATTTCAGGCTTGGCGTCAGTGATGACGGTAGGGTGATACATCACCCCCTCGTGTTTGCCGCCAGCTACTACTTTCGCGCCTTGCTTCTGGGCTTCTCCGATCCAATCGTCGAGCCTTCGGGCATCGTCTTCGGTGATCATCGGGCCGATATCGGTTGCGGGATCGATGGGGTTTCCCATTTTGAGGGCATTTGTTTTTGCGATAAATGATTTGAGAAATTCATCGTACCGTTTTCGATGGACGTAGATCCGTTGAACTGAGATGCAGACTTGCCCCTGATTCGCGAAGGCCCCCATCAGGCAGCGGTTGACGGCATAATCCAGGCTGATCAGATCCTTATCTATGACTACCCCGCAGTTTCCACCAAGTTCGAGCGTGACCTTCTTCAGCCCGGCAATTCGAATGATCCGTTCGCCGACAGCCCTGCTTCCGGTAAAACTGATCTTCGCGATTCGAGGATCGGCAACGAGTGGATCTCCAATTTCTTTTCCGGAGCCGAAAAGGGTGTTCAGTCCGCCGGCCGGCAAACCTGCTTCAGCGAAGGCTTTTGCCAGCTCAAAGCCGGTAAGAGGAGCCGTCGATGCCGGTTTGAATACTATCGGACATCCGGCGGCGACCGCGGGCCCGATCTTATGTGCGACAAGATTCAGTGGAAAATTGAATGGCGTTATCGCCGCGACAACGCCCACCGGGAAACGCTCGTAATAGCCGAATCTTCCGGCGCCCGATTTCCCGGCATCAATCGGAACGGTCTCCCCATGGATTCGCTTCGCTTCCTCGGAAACATACTCGAGGTTCTCGATGGCCCGCTCGACCTCTGTCGATGCATATTTGAGAGGTTTCCCTGCCTCGCGGGCGATCAGCCCGGCGATTGTCTCTTTCCGATCTCTCAGGATTCCGGCCGCCTTTCTGATGATCTCGGCCCTCCGAAATGATGAAAGTTCCGCTATCTTTCCGCGGGCGGCGAAGGCGGCTGAAACCGCCTGCTCCAATTGCTCGGGGCCTGCGACAAAGACTTGCCCAATGGCTTCCCCGGAAAACTTGTCAAAAACCTGGGCAGTCTTCCCTGTAGAGATTTCCTTTCCGTCGATCAAAAGGCTGTAGGTATTGGCCATGCCGATTCTCCTTTGCCGAATCACTTTTCCTTGAGGTCGTAGACGCCATCCCATGTGGGCGGGGGAGGGCTGTCGATGCAGGCGCGACAGCGGTTCAGATACAGGGTTGACGGAAGATCATCCGGATGATGGGACAACGCCTGTCTGAATTTCTCGAGAGCCTGCGGGTAATTTCGATTGAAGAAAAGGTTGTGCCCTTGATTGTATGATTCGACACAACGCCTAAGATTATCCCCGAGCTGGTTTTCGGTTTCCGCGAGGAGCTCGAAGATCCGGACGGGTTTCTTTTTGCCCTTGACCCTGATAAAATCAAGTTCGCGGCAGAAGACCCGACCCTTCACCTGCACGAATGTGAACTCCGAAAGAAGTGTGAGCGCGCGATACAGCTTGGTCGCGGATTCGAGTCGGGAACTCAGGTTCACCCCATCACCGATCGCGGTGTATTCCATTCGCTTGGTGGAACCAATGTTTCCGCAAAGAACCTCGCCTGTCGATATTCCGATGCCGATCTGGATGGGCGTCTTTCCGATGGCAATGCGCTTTTCATTGAACACGCCAAGGGCTTTCTTCATTTCAAGCGCCGCGCAAACGGATTTATAAGCATGGTCGGGAAGCGGTAACGGCGCGCCGAAAACCGCCATGATCGCGTCTCCGATGAACTTGTCGAGAACCCCGTCAAACTTGAAAATTGCGTCAACCATGTAGGTGAAATACTCGTTGAGCATCTCTACGATCTCGTTGGACCCAAGCTTTTCGGTCAATGTGGTGTAGCTACGGATGTCGGAGAACAGGATCGTCACCTCGCGTCGCTGGCCGCCGAGTTCGAGTGTCCCGGAGCCTGAGGTGAGCTTGTCAACTAGATCTTTAGACATGTATCTGGTGAGATTCGATTTGACGCGCTTTTCCTTGGTAATGTCTTCGAGGACGATTACGACTCCGAGGGATTGATTCTGGTCATCTGAAAGCGGCACCACTACATAGTTGATCGAATGTTTTTCGCCCTTGGGGGGAATGAAGTCAGTATCGTAGAGACAACTTTGCTGGCCGGTCTCGAAGACTTTATCGAGTTCCCTGATGAGGATTTGGTTGGATGCCCCAAAAACCTCGTCGATCGCTTTCCCAAGCAGTTCTACCTCGAGCGGCACGCCCAATATACGCAAGGCTGTCGGATTGCACTTAACGATCCGATGCTTGCGATCGAGGGTGATGACACCGTTTGAGAGCGATGAAAGAATCGCCTCGAGGTATTTTTTCATGGTGCTGGTCTTTTGGTAAAGCTGCGAATTTTCCAGGGAAACCGCGGCCTGGGCTGAAAACGCGCCAAGCAGATCCTCATCGTTGCGATCGAAGGCTGCGTTTGCCTTGTTGATGACCTGGGTCACCCCGATGACTTGGTTGTCCATTCCTCGGATGGGCATGCAAAGAATCGTTTTTGTGCGGTAGCCGGTCTTTCGGTCGATATCGCGGTTGAACTCAGGATACTCGTATGCATCGGGAATGTTCAGGGTGATTCCATGGGTTGCTACATGGCCCGCAATGCCAAGGTGGCTGGGAAAGCGGATCTCCTTGGTGTCGCCTCCGGAAAGGACGGACGACCAGAGCTCATTGCTCTCTTTGTCAATCAGGAAAAGCGTCGAGCGGTCCGCGTTGAGAAGCTCGGCCGCCTTTCCCATGATTGTCTGAATCAGTTGATTGAGGTCGAGCGAGGAACTCAAGGCGTTGGCGACCTTCAAAAGCGCTTCGATCTTTCTCTGTGAGGAAAGGACATTTTCATAAAGGATTGCGTTTTCGAGGGTCAGCGCGAGCATCTGGCTCAATGCCACAAGAAGCTCGATATCGCGTTTGGTAAACACTCCGTTTTTTTTGTTGATGACCTGGATAACCCCGATGACGAGACATTCACGATTCCGGATCGGCATGCAGAGCATCGATTTAGTTCTATAGCCGGTTTGGCGGTCGATATCCTGATTGAAAAGAGGGTGGTGATACACATCCTCAATGTTGAGTGTGTCCCCGGTTCTCGCCGCGAGACCCGCAAGACCAACGGTCACCGGAAACCGTATCTCGGAGAACTGGAGGCCCTGAGCAACCTTTGACCAAAGCTCGTTCGTCTTGTGGTCAATCAGAAAAAGGGAGCTTCGGTCAGCCTGAAGGATATCGGTAATATGAAACACGATGGCCTGGATCAGCGGCCCCAGCTTGAGCTGGCGGCCGAGTTCGTTGTTGACCGCAAGAAGGGTGTTTCGTTCCTTGAGCGTATCGAGAATCTGGCTCAGGCATTGAACGCGTTCGGGTTGGGGAAGGCTTTCGATCGAGGAGGCCAGCTCCTCGCTGTTGAAGCGGGTTTTGTCGATGGAATCAAGCAGCCAGGCACAACCGCTGGCCGTGTCGGCCGTATCGGCCGTATTTGGCATGCAAGGCGGAGTATCCATGGGTTTGCTTTCGGTCATCAGCTACTCCAGCTCCTGCGGCTTCTCAGACAGCCTGAAAAATGGCTTCAAGACCGCAACCGAACCCTGCCGCGAAAGCCTCGCGATCCTTTCAGGCCTTTTCAAAAAAGCGGTCTTTAATCTTTTGAATTACGGCGACTTCAGGGTACTGTCGTTAGAGGGGCGGGAAGAACAAACATTCTCGCGGCGAGTTCGGCGTCAATCATGAACAGGCCTTCTGAGCTATTCTTGATGCGATCGAGCTTCCCGATGAGAGTGCTCGCATTCTTTTCTTCTTCGACCTGTTCGCTGATGAGCCAATCAAGAAACTTCTGAGTGGCAAAGTCCTTTTCACCAACGGCGATCTCGGCCAGGTGGTAGATTGACTTGGTAACAATCTTCTCGTGCGCGAGGGTCTTTTTAAAAACATCCAGGGGCGATGAAAACTCAAATGGGGGGGCATCGATCGCACCGAAGGTGACCCGCTGGCCTTGATCGGCCATATAATTGAAAAAGATCATGGCATGGCAGCTTTCTTCCTGGGCCTGAACCCGCATCCAATGGGCGAACCCCGGAAGTGTTTCGACCTCGAAATACGAGGCCATGGACATGTAAAGGTAAGCGGAGTAGGCTTCTTTGGTGATCTGACCGCTGATTTCATCAGCAAGTTTTTTGCTAAGCATGTTAGTCTCCTATTAATTTCAGCCTTCGGAAATTTCAGTGACGTATGAATAAAAAGTATACCTTCAAGCTAAAAATTGCAAATCCCTTTAATAGGCAAACTTTTGAGTAAAGGAAATCAAAAAATGGCGTCGCAAGAAGAAGAACAACCTGGTTGCCGCCGTCAATCCCGAACGGAAGGATCTGAGTGATGGGTGGGTTGTAAGAGTTTAGCGGTATGAAAGAAGAAAGGCGAAAAATCAGAGGAAACGAAAAAACAGAAAAAAGGAAAGGATTTTTTTGCCGCAGATAAACGCGGATTAACGCAGATCTGGAGTGGAAGGAAAAAAATTAAGAGTTTCCCTGTTTGGGAAAATTGAAGAAAAGGTGAATGGGAGAAAATGGAGAATGGGAGAAAAAAATTGGTTTCCTCAAGCAACAGAACCGAAAACTCCGCGATGGCAAAGATCTGCTGCTTCCGCGTT
>MNYA01000487.1:0-4753 GCA_001872985.1 bacterium CG2_30_54_10
CCCCCTGAATGTCGGCATAGGAGTCAACCCCAGCTCGTTTTTCCAGTGCATGGATGCATTTCGGAATACAACGGTCTACGGGGCTATTACCGGGGCGGCCGCGGGGGTTGTCGATGTGGGGCACTTTGAATCGATGGTGTTCGATTCGCGCATGAGTAACCCTGATTGGCAGACATTTTCATGGGATGCCGATGTCGGTGGAACCGGACAGATGATTTTTTACGTAAGAACCGGGACCACACCGTATCTGGCCGGCGCCTGGACCTTGATAAAAAACCTGAACGTCGATGGTGTCGGGAGTGTTGCCATTCCCAATCCCCCCGCGGTTCCGGACGATCGGTACATTCAATATAAGTGCGATTTTCAGCGTAGTGCGGGTCCTGGAGCGCCCGTTCTTCCGGTTTTACGAAAAGCGCAGTTCATTTGCGGTGGCATCAGCGTCGAAACGGTTAGCGCAAATACCCCCCTGGGCGTGTCCCAAGGGCAGGACAATGTGAAGGTCATGGTAACCTTCAAGAATACCTATGTTTCGGACGTGACGATAGCCCCCGGGAATGCGACGCTGACCTTTTCCCTTGGAAGCTACACCGTAACACTGGAGTCGATTGAGAATGGGGGCGTCGTTCCCCTCGGCGGGGGAACTATCGCCGCCACATTTTCGGTGCGAGTCTGGGACGATTCGCCGACCGGTACCGCCACCGTCGATTGTACGGCGACGGGGACGGCAGTTGGACCTGTCACCTTTCTTGATGTTGGAGCCCAGACCACCCACGATTGGCGGGTTCTCAAAAGGGCAAAGATGGTCATCACTTCCACGGATACTACACCTCCGAGTGTCAGCAAGGGCCAGTCAGGAGTCCCGGTGAGGGCCTACATCGAAAATACGGGAGAGGTTCCCTTCGCCTTTTCTGGGGCCTCCTTGACCTTTACCTTGGGGGATTACACGATTTCGTTGACCTCACCCGCCAGCGACACGATTGTTCCGGGGCCGGGAAGCATCACGGCCCTTTTTTCGGTGGACATTCTTCTGACCAGTCCGTCCGGGGTGTCTTTGATCGATGCGACCGCTTCGGGAACCAACACCTTTTCCGGCAAAGTTGTTGATGCAACGACATCTTTGGTTCTCGATTCCTGGACAATCCAGAACCCATCCAGCCTTGTCCTGACCGAAATTATCGCGTCGGCGACGGTATTTCGGGGACAATCGCACGCGCCCCTTTACCTGAGAGCGCAAAATGAGGGGGAGGCTTCCGCCATTTGGGCCAGTTCGACCCTAAACTTTACGCCGGTGGCATCACCGATCAAAACTTATTTGGCCAAAATTCCGATCAGTGCTTTCCCTCAGGCGATCCTGGAGGGCGGGAATTTCCTTGCGCAGTATGGCGTTGATATTTCGCCGAGCACCGCTACAGGGACCGATGACATCGAACCCCAGATCTGGTATTCGGACGACAATACAAAGACGGAGCAGCCTCCATACACGCCCCCGGTTCCCCTGGCCAGCTGGACGATAATCGCCGAACAGATCAGAACCTACAAGGACGCCGCGTTCACCTTTCCCTCCGCCGGTTTCAACCAGCCGCTCACCGGGGCTCGCACAGTGTTTGCCAAAGGGACCGACCTGGCTGCCGGCAGCGATTTTGTCATTCGATGGTTCGATCCCGCGGGCGTTGAAGTTGCCTCCAGTGTCATTTTGACAGCGGACGCCTCCGGAACGGTTATTCATCAATACGACCTGATCCCTGCCCCTCCCTCGCTTCTGGGAAATTGGCTTGTGAAGGTCACCAATCCACTAAACACCTTCACGGCTTGCCAGACCAATTTTGATGTGGTAAGCCCAGCGAGTCTGACGGTCAAGCTTTCCATGCCCCTCTCCATTTCGGTTGGGCAACCCTTCAATGCTTCGATGACCTTTTTCAATACCGGCGGGGCATCAATGACCGGGGCGTATCCGAGCCCCCTTGAAACATCTGGAATCGGCGGAGCTACCCTGAAAAGCGGGCCAACGCCGCTTGTTCAATCCATCACCGGATACGGCCAGGCTACGTTCTCGTGGGATTACCTGGCTGCCACCCCTGGAACGTTTACGGCAAGCGCTACGGGATACGGTTTCGACGCGAACTCCGATGTTTTCCTGACCAGCGATTATTCTTCCTGCAGTATCAACATTCAAAACCCACCGAATGTTTCCGTTTTCGCGGTGGTTGCGACACCGACCACGGTCTATAGAAATCAGCAGAACGTGGAAATCCAGGTTCGGCTGAGGAACACCGGTTCGGCTTCGGCTATTCTTCAAATCGCAACCCTCACGTTCAGTCTGGGAACTTATACCCAGGCTCTGAGTTCACCCGTTTTCCCAGTCGCTCTTGCAGGATCGAATGCAGCCGCAACTCTCACGTTCTTAATCAATGTTGATCTGAATTCTCCAACGGGGGTCTCAAATTTTTTCTGCAACCTCACATACTACGACAGCAACTTCCCGGCGTCGGTCTCGTATGTGACGAACCCGAACCCCTTCGATACCTGGACCATCGCCACCGTTGGCATCATTTTATCGAACAATATCGCCTATTCGCCGGAAAACTATACTTTCAATAGGGGCCAAAGCATTTTTGCCAGGGCTTTCGGCCTGACCAACGGGGCATGGTACCGCATTCGATTCTACGATTATCAGATTGCTAACGGAACGTATCCTTTCGGAGAGATTCGGGTTTCCCCACCGCTTCAGGCGGGCGCGGACGGGACGGTGGATGCCTTCTACCCGCTTCCCGGAGGAGCTACATTGGGAACATGGAGTGTCGAGATCGATACGGATCCAGATCTAAATGGGACCAACCGGGATGGAACCGTCCAGGCTGTGCAATACTGCCAGGTCCAAACACCGGGAACTTTGGTGGCCAGCCTCACCATCGTCCCGGACAATCCCTTCGAAGGGGACCTCATTACGGTCTCGATGGTGGCCAGCAATGCCTTGTCCAACTTTGCTTCATTGATCTACCCCGCCACCCCCTCCACGCTCATTCCCACGACAATTTATGGGGGAATCACATACATCAGTGGTCCCACCCCAGCTTCCGCGTCGATCCCGGCCATGTCCTCGGGCACCTTTACCTGGAGTTATCAGGCCGCTTCCAGCACCGGCCTTGCCGGGACGTTCGCATTGACAACCCTGGCTGCCTCTTCTGTCACCGGAATCGATACGAATACCGGGGGAGCCGCCAACGGCTCCCTGAAAGCGACATCGAATGCCATCCGCATCTATAAAAGGGAGTTGTGGCTTTCGGCCACCAACACCTGGGATTTAGGCACCATCGGGCCTGGGGAAACGGGGGTGCCGGTGGCCGCGACCGCCAAAAACATCGGCAATGCCACCCTCACCGCGGTTTTGTGGAACAGAGTCGATCTGAACGGCCCTGGTACGAACAAAATTCCATATACGAATCTCATTCTATCACCGTCGCCGGTGGCGGATGGCGGGATCCCTTTACTGCCAAACACTACGAGGCCCGTTTCGGCCCAGCTGACGGTTCCCTACAATCAGGCAGCCGGCCCCTATATCGCAACCATGACGATGTTCGAGGATCTGAGCGGCAACGGCAATCGCGATCCTCTCGAACCGTACGTGATTTTCGCGCTCAACGTGGTCGTTCCTGGCAAGAAGAACCTTCTGGTGACCGAGGGTCTCGTTGACCTCGGCAACTGGCCTCCGGGGAACTTTACCGGAAGTCAAACCATCAATATCGTGAACATAGGAAACCTCGATCTCGCCAACCTGAGAATTGTGTATTCCTCAGTTCCCGCGACGGGAACCATCCCTGGAGGAAACATTTTCCAAGCTTTTTCCCTCAACCCCGGGGCGCTTACTGTGGCGGCCAACATTACCACCGCTCAAGTTTCCGCGAGTATTCCCGCGTTCCTTGGCCCAGCAAGCTATGGGACATATATCGCCACCTGGTCCGTTTATGACGACGCAGACTTCAGCGGAGACCAACAGCCATCTGAAGCCAGCACATCGTTTCAGGTAAAACTCGCCATCGGCGGCAAAAATTTCACCCTCAGCACGCCGGTCAATCTTGGGGTCGGCACCCCCAGCACGATCGTTCCTTCGAAACCCCTGACCGTAACGAATACCGGATCGCTTTCCCTGTCGGCGCTGAAATCGGTTTTCATGGATATGGGCGATGGTTTTGGGCATTCGATTGCCTCGAACAACATGAGTATAGCATATCCTGCCGTCATTCAAAGCGGGCTTTCGGGCACTGCAAGTGTTAGCATGGTCATACCGGCCGGAACCTATTCCGGAAACTATTCGGGCTCGGAATGGGTCTACGAGGATAATAACGGCAACGGCAGTTGGGATTCGGGTGAAGCCTCAGTTTCGTTCAATCTGATGGTGTTCGTGCCTGCATTCCCGGCTGTTCAGGTCCAGGCGGTTACGGTCTCTTTCGGAGACTTGACCGAAGGAGCCCTGGCCACCGTCACGTTCAATTGCAAGAATACCGGAAATGTCGATCTGACCAATCTCAGATGGGAAAAAATTGACCTGATAAATGGTGGTGGGGTCCACCTTCCTTTAACGGAATACTCGTTTCCCCCGGCCGTTCCCACTCCCTTTGGGGCCCTGGCGGGGTCTTTGTTCGAAAGGTCCATCACAATAAAAGTCCCCAACCCGCAGGCCTTTGGAGACTATTGGGGAAATTTCGCCTGGCTCTACGATGACACCGATGGTACGTTTCCCGCGGCCAGGGTTGCG
>MNYA01000487.1:4836-4909 GCA_001872985.1 bacterium CG2_30_54_10
CGGTGATCCAGCCAGCCCATCAACCCTGGCCACCTACGACATCAAGAATACCGGAAATCTGACTCTTGCAACT
>MNYA01000048.1 GCA_001872985.1 bacterium CG2_30_54_10
AAAGGGGGGCACGCGCCCCCCTTCGCCTCGCGAAGTGAATTCGCGAGGCTCATCCTCCGCGGTCGGGCGCTTTGCGCCCTCCGGTCTGCCTTCACTCTTCCCCCGACTTATTGAGATGATACAAGCGAGATTCCTTACATTTGTTCGGAATGACAAACTATGCTGTCATTTCGACCGCAAGGGAGAAATCTCTTGCGCCAGGAATCATTGATTACCCCGACTTATTGAGAAGATACTGAAAATCCTGGTTGACTTTACATCAACCCTGGTCTATAATGGCTGCACACTGCCATGCAGTGCAGTTCTTTTTCAATTCTATCGGTTCGCTGAATGCAGAACGCCGGCGTAGCTCAATTGGCAGAGCAGCTGATTTGTAATCAGCAGGTTGCGGGTTCGAGTCCCTTCGCCGGCTTATCCGAAATCGCGGAGAGATGCCCGAGTGGCTAAAGGGGGCAGACTGTAAATCTGTTGGCTAGCGCCTACGGTGGTTCAAATCCACCTCTCTCCAAGCCTGCCCGTGTAGCTCAGTCGGTAGAGCACTTGCATGGTAAGCAAGAGGTCGCCGGTCCAATTCCGGCCGCGGGCTTTCAAATGCTTTAATCGATCTTAGAATAACCAAACCGAGGAGGGCTTCCAAATGGCCAAAGAAAATTTTCTTCGCAACAAGCCGCACGTCAATGTTGGCACCATTGGTCACGTCGATCACGGCAAGACTACCCTGACCGCGGCCATCACCAAGGTGCAGGCCGACAAAGGGTTGTCCAAATACGTCACTTACGACGAGGTCGCCCACGCCGATGCCAAGAACTTCCGGCGCGATGATACCAAGATCCTCACCGTTTCCACGTCTCACGTCGAGTATCAATCCGATAAAAGGCACTATGCCCATGTCGACTGCCCGGGCCATGCCGATTATATTAAGAACATGATCACAGGCGCCGCGCAAATGGATGGCGCGATCCTGTGCGTCTCCGCCGCTGATGGCCCAATGCCTCAGACCCGCGAGCACATTCTGCTGGCACGCCAGGTCGGTGTCCCCAGCATCGTCGTTTTCATGAACAAATGCGATCTGGTCGATGATCCCGAGCTTCTCGACCTTGTCGAACTCGAAATTCGCGACCTTCTGAATAAATACGAGTTCCCCGGCGACACCACCCCGGTTATCCGCGGTTCCGCCATCGAAGCCATTGCCGGCACCGGTAAATACGGCCCACAGGCAATTGTCGACCTCGTCAAAGCCCTCGATGACTTCGTTCCCGAACCCGTTCGCGAACTGGACAAGCCTTTCCTGCTCGCGATTGAAGATGTGTTCACCATCACCGGCCGCGGCACCGTCGTGACCGGCCGCGTCGAGCGTGGAATTGTCAAAGTTGGCGAGAATGTCGAGATTGTCGGCCTCCGCGAAGATACCAAAATGACTGTCTGCACCGGCGTCGAGATGTTCCGCAAACTGCTCGACCAGGGCCAGGCCGGCGACAATATCGGCATGCTGCTGCGCGGCATTGACAAAAATGATGTCGAACGCGGAATGGTTGTTTGCAAGCCCAAGAGCGTCAATCCCCACAAAAAGTTCATGGTCAAAGCCTACATCCTTTCGAAGGAAGAAGGCGGTCGCCATACCCCCTTCTTCAAGAACTACCGTCCTCAATTCTATTTCCGCACCACTGACGTCACCGGCGTTGTCGAGCTTCCCGAAGGCCGCGAAATGGTAATGCCCGGCGATAATGCCGAATTCCTTGTCGAATTGATTACTCCGGTCGCCTGTGAGGAAAAGCTCAGGTTCGCCATCCGCGAAGGTGGCCGCACCGTCGGCGCCGGCATTGTCACCAAGGTCATCTCATAATTGTTTTCCCAAACACGATCCGAGCGGGAATGACTAACCGCCCGGATTTCCCCCGCCGACACCGGTCGGCACGGCCTAGCGAGGTGTCCTATGCGAGAACAGATAACGTTGGTTTGCACTGGGTGCAAACGCAAGAACTACACCACCATGAAAAACAAGCGCAACGATCCCGATCGGATCGAGCTCAAGAAATACTGTCCGTACGAACGGAAACACCTTCCCCACAAAGAAGGAAAATGAGTTAGCGCCGGAGAACTCGGCCCGAAGGCCAGTAGCTCAATTGGCAGAGCACCGGTCTCCAAAACCGGGGGTTAGGGGTTCAAGTCCCTTCTGGCCTGTTTAAATCCTCCCACGGGAACCAAACAACAGAGGAATCATGGACAAACTGAAAGCCTATTGGAGAGAATTCTCCAGGTACCTAATGGAAGTCTGGATAGAAGTCCGACCGCAAAAGGGTCGCGTCGTGTGGCCATCAATTGACAGTATCAGGATGTCAACCAGAGCCGTAATTATTTCCTCACTGGGTCTTGGTGTTTTCATCGGTTTTCTTGACATCATCTTCGGGGAAATCCTGAAGATCATCATCGGAAAAGGCGCCGTTTAAAGGCATTGTGTCGTGGATATCCAAAAAGCGAAGTGGTACGTTATTCATACCCACTCGGGGTCGGAGTACAAGGTAAAAGCGAACCTTGAGCACCGGGTCGAGCTGCTGGGCAAGCAGAACAACATCTTCAAGGTTCTGGTGCCGACCGAAAGCGCCGAGCGGGTTCAAGATGGCGAACGGGTCACGCAAACCCGCAAGATCTACCCGGGTTACGTCCTCGTCCAAATGGACCTTGACGATGACACATGGACGGTCGTCAAGAACACGCCAGGCGTCACCGGTTTCGTTGGGTTAGGCGATAAGCCGACCCCCCTCCAAGATAAAGAAGTCCAGGCCGTCCTGCGTGCTGCTGGTCTTGGTCCTCAACGCTCGGCCGCAATGACCCCCATCGGGTTCACCGAAGGGCAGAAGGTCAAAATCATTGACGGGCCCTTTACTGATTTCATCGGCGAAATCAAGGAGATCAACGGCGAAAAGCGCAAGGCCAAGGTTTTGGTATTCATCTTTGGCCGCGACACCTCGATAGAGGTCGATTTAATCCAATTAGAAGAGGCTTGAACTACAAGTTCTTCGATCTGAAGGAGTAATTATATGGCCAAGAAGATAACCGCACTCGTTAAGTTGCAGATTCCCGCCGGCAAGGCGAACCCCGCTCCCCCGGTGGGCCCGGCACTTGGCCAGCACGGGGTCAACATCATGGACTTCTGCAAGAACTTCAACAGTCGGACGCAGAAGGAAGGCGATTCCGTAATCCCTGTCGTCATCACCATCTATAGCGACCGCTCCTACACCTTCATCACCCGCACCCCGCCCATGGCTTTCCTCCTTAAGAAGGCAGCCAAGCTCGAAAAGGGAAATCCCACTCCGGGTCGCTCCCTTCAGGGCAAGGTCACCATGGCCCAGGTTCAGGAAATCGCCAAGCGGAAGATGCCCGATTTGACCGCCGGCTCGATTGATGCTGCCGTCAGCATGGTCAAGGGAACCGCCCGCAGCATGGGCCTCGAAGTCGTAGAGAAGTAAATCTCCGCTGGTTTTACAGCGGTCAATCTTTCAAGAAAGGAGGGAAGCCAGGAATATATGCCAAAGCACTCCAAGCGATTCGTAAATTTGACCAAACAGCAAGGCGATCTCTCAAAGCAATTCGCGATCGATGAAGCCTTCGTCAAGGTGAAGGCTTGCTCTACTGCAAAGTTTGACGAGACCGTTGATTGCGCTGTCCGGACCGGGTTGGATCCTAAATACGCCGATCAACAACTACGCGGAAGTGTCGTTCTCCCCCACGGAATCGGAAAAACCACCCGGGTTGTCGTTTTCGCTGCCGGTGAGAAGGCCAAGGAGGCCACCGCCGCAGGAGCAGACTTCGTTGGTGTCCAAGATCTTGTCACCAAAATAGAAGGAGGCTGGACGGATTTCGATGCAGCCGTGGCTACCCCGGATATGATGAGATTCGTAGGGAAACTCGGTCGCATACTTGGTCCCCGAAACCTGATGCCAAACCCAAAAGTTGGGACGGTTACAAATGACGTCGGGAAAGTGGTTCAAGAATTGAAATCCGGCAAGGTTCAGTATCGCGTTGAAAAGGCAGGAATCATTCATGCGATTCTGGGCAAGGCTTCCTTTGGTCCTCAGAAACTCGCTGAGAACTTCAGCGCGTTCTTCCAGGCCATTCTCAAGGCCAAACCATCGGGCGCCAAGGGGACATACATCAAGCGTGTCACTGTCAGCGCAACGATGGGTCCAGGGTTTGATGTAGACGTGAATGCGGCCCGGGCTGCGGTCGAAAAGACCTCAATCTAGCCATTTCGCGTTAAAAGCTACCGTCGAAGGTCGTAGAAAGCGGGTCGCTGCCAAGCGTTAATCGGTTTTTCACCACCCAGGTGGTTAAATGCCGGCCTGCCGAGATCGGAAAACGAAGGGGTTCGTCCAGAGGTTTCCGGTGCCCGACTCTTCGGTCATCCGGAAACTTTTTTGTATCGACGAAAGGAGGTAAAACCAGGTGCGAGACATATCCAAGAAAGAAACCTACGTAAAAGGGTTCCTTGCGAAACTCCAGAAAGCCAAAGTTGTGATCCTGGCAAACTGTGAAGGCGTCAACGTCGACCAGATGACTCTTCTGCGCAAAAATATGCGCCAGATCGGTGATGAAGTTCGCGTTGTCAAAAACACTCTGTTTAGCCGTGCGTTGAAAGATGTAAAAATGGATGGCCTTGAAAAGTTCATGACCGGGTCAACCGCAATCACTTTCGGTTATTCCGATCCGGTAGCCCCAGCCAAGGTCATTTTCGACTTCGCCCAGAAAGCTCAGAAATTCCAGTTCAAGGCAGGGATGCTCGGGGTCTCGATGCTTACCCCGGCCCAATTGGAGGCTCTTTCCAAGCTCCCAAGCCGCGACCAACTTCTCAGCATGTTGCTTTCAACAATGCTTGGGCCGATCCGCAACGTCTTGTCAGTCATGCAGGGCCCAATTCGCAAACTCGTGTACGCCGTCGAAGCCATCCGTCAAAAGAAGGAAAAGGAGACGGCTTCCGCCGCTGTCGCGG
>MNYA01000357.1 GCA_001872985.1 bacterium CG2_30_54_10
GGATTTTGGTTTCATCCTTGTTGAAAGCAATTTCTGATACTTGTCGGTCCCAACTTGGGGTAAGAGAGAAATGCCAATTTGTCAAAACCTCTGTTCAAGCGGATTTTCATGAGAATTAAAAATACCCTTTTTCCAAATACGCGAAAGGTGAGTATTATCTCTGAAAAACTGTGAAAATTCCTATGGTAGAATCCCCCAATGACTTACCAGGGGTTCCCGATTGAGAAGGAGATTCCGGCGCTTCAAAAGGCATTGCAGGAAGGCAAAGCCGCCGTTCTTGTGGCTTCCCCGGGAGCCGGGAAGACAACCATTGTTCCGCTTGCACTGCTCGATCGGGATTGGCTGAACGGCAAAAAAATCGTGATGCTCCAGCCCCGCCGTCTCGCCGCACTCAATGCTGCCAGACGAATGGCCGACCTTCACGGATCACAACTCGGGGAAACAATCGGCTACCAGATCCGATTCCAGAGATGCATCGGCCCAAACACCCGGATCGAGGTCATTACTGAGGGGCTGCTTACCCGCCGCCTTCAGGGATACCCCCAACCTCCGCACACTCCCGCAAAAAGAGAGCGCCGAGAAGACCTCGCATCCGCACCCCCGCACTCTCCCCCCGGAACAGTAAGCCGAAATTGCCCTTCCTCCCCAGGAGCTCACGACGAGAGCTTTGAGAACCCCTCCTCTACGGAGTTCCACAGTGAAGTTTTCGGAGATCCATACCTTCAGGAAACCGGCCTTCTGATTTTCGACGAGTTCCATGAACGCAACATCAATTCCGATCTCGGGTTGGCGATGGCGCGGGAACTTCAGCAAACCGTCAGGCCCGATTTGAAAATCCTCGTGATGTCTGCGACTCTCGTGGCGGAGCCAGTAAGCCACTTTCTAGGCGACTGCCCGGTGGTCGTCGGACACGGATTCCTGCACCCCGTCTCATGTTCCTTCATTGGCGGGGGCTGTGATGGTCAGATCTCCCGATCCGCTACAGTCGCCGTCAGACGCGTGTTGGCCGAGGATCCGGCAGGAGGAGATTTGCTCGTCTTCCTGCCGGGGGCCGGGGAAATCGCCCAGACGCAGGAACTCCTCGAATTGGACGATATCACTCGTGGAGTCATGGTAATCCCACTCCACGGAAGCCTGAGCCTCGACCGCCAGGGGCTGGCCATCAGAAAGCAGGCGCGAAGAAAGGTGGTTTTGGCCACCAACATCGCTGAAACCTCCCTGACCATTGAAGGAATCACGACAGTGATCGACTCCGGGTGGTGTCGCGTTCTGAGGCTTGACCCTGCAGTGGGTCTCGAAAAGCTGTGCCTGGAGCGGATCAGCCGCGCCAGTGCGGACCAGCGTGCCGGCCGGGCCGGAAGAACCGGGCCGGGGCGGGTCTTGCGCCTCTGGACCGAAGCCGAGCATGACCAGCTTCCTGCTGCGACGACCCCCGAAATTTTGCGGATCGACCTGACGGAAACCGCTCTTTACCTCGCCGGTTGGGGAAAAACAGATCCAGCCTCATTCGGTTGGTTTCAGCCCCCGCCAGCCCCTTCACTGGCATCTGCCTGCAAAATCCTTCGGGCTCTTGGTGCGGTCGATGAAAATGGAGCGGTAACGGTCACCGGCCGCAAAATGCTTGAACTGCCGATATCCCCTCGCCTTTCCAGAATGTTAGTGGAATCCGCCGCCTTCGGTTTGGTTGATGATGCTTCCGATCTGGCGGCATTGCTGAGCGAACGAGACCTGGTCGTCCGTTCCGGGACCCACCGGACGTCCCCGTTCGTCGGGCGAAGCGATTTCCTATGGCGTCTGGATCTTTTAAACGAAGCCCGCGCTGCGGGTTTTCGCGGCAGTTCGGGGACAGTCGATCTTCGCGTTGCAAAGCGGGTGGAGGATGTTTCCCGCCGACTTTCCAGAGCCGCCAATCGAAACCACCCGGGGGGAAACGACCTTCGCGGAGCCATTGCCCAGCCAAGTCACGACCCGATTTGTGACAGGGGAACCCGGGAAAAGAACCTTCTGCGCCTTTTGTTATGCGGTTTTCCGGATCGCGTGGCTCGCCGTCGGTCGCATTCACCCGGAAGCGATTCGATACAGTATCTTATGGTTGGCGGGCGGGGAATGCGCCTGGATTCCGAAAGCTCGGTCCGGAATTCCGACCTGATAATCGTCGTCGCGGCCGATGCTTCCGGTCACGGACAAGGAAATGAAGGCATGATTCGCTGGGCAAGCCACATCGAAATGGGTTGGCTCAGTGAGATTTTTCCCCACCTGATACATCACGAAAGGGAGGTGTTCTTCGATGGCCGGCGTCAATCGGTCGTGGCTCGCTGTCGAACTTATTTTGATGACCTGATCATAGAAGAGACCGTGAGCGGATTACGCCCGCAAGAATCCGGTTTGGTGGCCTCCGCGCTTGCCGAGGAGATAAGCCGTGATCCACAAGCCATTTTTTCAAGTTCGGATGAGTTTATTCAGTTCCGGGCGCGTATCGAGCTGCTACGAACTATCGGCGGATTGGACGACCTTCCCACATTGGATGAAAACTGGCTCCGGACTAATGCGCGACGTCTTGTCGAAAACTGCCGTACTCTGGAAGATGTCCGCAACCTAGACTTGGCGGCGCTGGTAGAAAGAGAACTGGGGCATCCCGAACGACGGGCGCTCGAAACGCTCGTTCCGGAGCGCCTCGTCGTCCCCACGGGAAGCCGCATCAAACTGATTTACCAGCTCAGCGGGAACCCTATCCTCAGGGTAAAACTGCAGGAACTTTTCGGTTTGCTGGAAACCCCCCGAATCATTGGCGGGCGCATCCCAGTCCTGATCCACCTGCTGTCTCCGGCGGGCCGCCCACTCCAGATCACAAAGGATCTGAAAAGCTTCTGGCAAAACACCTACCCTGCTTTGCGCCGCGAAATGCGCGGACAATACCCGAGGCACCCTTGGCCGGAAGACCCTTTGACCGCTGCGCCTCAACGCGGCGCAAACCGCCGAACTCGCACGAAAACATAGAACCGGCGGTATCTTCTCAAAAAGAGGGGGCACGCGCCCCCTCTCGACACGCGAAGTGAATTCGCGTGTCTCACTCCCCGCGGTCGGGCGCCTTGCGCCCTCCGGTCCGCTTTCATGTTCTCCGCGGATATTGAGGTGATAAAACCCGCGTAAACTTTCGAAAAGAGCGGGCACACGCGTGCTCTCGACACGCGAAGCGAATTCGCGTGTCTCACTCCCCGCGGTCGGGCGCCTTGCGCCCTCCGGTACGCTTTCATGTTCTCCGCGGATATTGAGGTGATAAAACCCGCGTAAACTTTCAAAAAGAGCGAGCACACGCACGCTCTCGACACGTGAAGTGAATTCGAATTTTTCGAAACTACCCGAGAAGCTTCAATACCGACTGTCTCATCGCATCATTGACCTGGAAGGTTTTGATAGCGACCTGTGATTGAATGCTTTGGTTGGTCAGACTGACCATTTCACGGGCGATATCCGTGTCGGCTATGCGGGAATTGGCGGCTATTGCGTTGGTATACTGGCTTTGAAGGCCCTGAATCTCTGAGCTGATTCCATTTGTGACGGCCCCGATTGTGGACCGGTTGGAAGTCACATTCTGCAAAGCCTGGTCGGCATAGCCCAACGCCGATTCAGCACCAGCCTGGGTTGTCACATCGATTCCGGAGGTGCCAATAGCCTGGCTGCCGGCATTAGGAAGGGAGAATGTGTTCCCGTTCTGGAGTTGCATACTGAAAGCGCCGTTCAAAAGCGGTTTTGTGTTGTACTGCGTGTTGTTAGCGTTTTGGTCGATTGCCTGATTCAGTTGCCCAATTTCCATTTGGATGTTTGCACGGTCCTCATTGGTCAAAGTGCCGTTGGCCGCCTGAACGGACAGCTCGCGCATGCGCTGTATCATATCACCGGTACCGCTGAGGCCACCTTCTGCGGTCTGCATGAGGGATATCTCATCCTGGCGATTCCCAATCTGCTGGTACAAACCTCGGAATTGAGACTCGAGAGTCATCGAAACCGCTAACCCAGCGGGATCGTCGGCTCCGCTGAGAATCTGTTTTCCCGACGCGATGTGCTGAAGGGACTTGGCCTGAGCCTCCTGGATGCTGCTCAGCGTATTAACCATTGTTGAAGGCGATCTCTCGACCATCATAGCTCTCACCTCGCTCTCCATCAAATATAACCCGGAAGAGGCAAAATGTCCATTTCATTAGTCACGACGCAGGAAAAACATTAAAACTCAATGGAGAATTGGAGTGAAGCCAAAAGCTCTTTCGGCTTTTTAATTTCTTCTCTCTCGGCGATTCGTTCTGAATTTTTTTTGTTCTCTTTCCAAATCTGCGTTAATCTGCGTTAATCTGCGGCCAAAAACTCTTTCGATTTTGTAATTTCTTTCCCCTCGATTGTTCATTTTTTTCCTGTCTTGTCATCTCTCCAGGGCTGCGTCCTCTGCGTTCTTAGGGCTCTCTGCGGCATCTTTGCCCTAAATCCAGGAACTCAAACGATTTTCAGCTCGTTTATCGCCAAAGTCTCGTCGGGGAAAGCCTTCCCGACCTTCAACAGGCCAACCATCTTGAAAACCCCCGCGGTCAACTCATTCAATCCTACGAAGGCAAGAGAGCCTTTTTTTTCGTCTACGACGATCTCGGTAAGTTCTATTATTTGGGCGATCCCTTGAGAATTGATGACCGGGGAACCCTTGAAATTGAGAACAAAATTGCGAAAACCCTTCGGAAAAGCCTCCTCGACCGCCTCAACAATTACCCTTCCCCCGCTCTCATCAAGGTAGCCGCTCGTACGAATTATGTATATTGCCCCATGCACCTCCGCTTGACAAGTGAATTTCGGCATGAACTTATCATAATCGAAGGCTTCGTGTGAAGTCAATTGTCCCGCGTTTTATTGTCCAGATTTCAATGTCCGGATTTCAATAGACGGCAAGCAGGTCGGCAAGAATCAGATTTCCTTTCTTTGTTTTTGGCCTGATCTGCCCGCGGAACCTGCTACCCATCACCGGCAATGGGATTCCCGATTC
>MNYA01000486.1:0-4966 GCA_001872985.1 bacterium CG2_30_54_10
TTACAGTGATGCGAAGAAAAAGATCGAAGATCTGGCTTCCAAGCCCGACTTTTTCGTCGAGTTCGCCCCTCAATCAGATACGCTTTCTTCGCTTGGTATCACCGGACAGAAGCCCAAATTCAACCTCGATATTTTCTTCGAGAAGGTCACCTCGGATATTAAGGAAAGCCCGGCAAGCCAGGAGTTTTCCTTGACAATCCGGAACCTCCGAAGTAATCGGTCTATCCAGGTACCCTTGAGCGCCTCGGTATTCAAGCAGGGAAAACTGCAAGCCGACTGCGGTTCGCTTGAACCGATCTTTCCCAACGACATGCTTCTGATCCAGATCGGCATCAAGGGATCCAAAGAAGTCATGGCCTCCCTTCCGCATGTGGTTTCGGTCAAGGAGCTTCAAACCGGGAAAGGCAAGCTTGATTTCTCATCTCCGGAGACTAAGGTCTGGCACTATCCGTTCACACCAGAATCCCCCTTCCAGTTGCCGATCAGAAATTTCTTCGTCAGCCTGCATTGCCCCGATATGGCCAAAGGGATATCCGGGAATAACCCCTTCTATAAAGTGGAAATGAAAAACTTCAATACCGATGCAGTTGCCACTGGGCATCTCGACTCCGAAGACACTTCAAAAGTAGACTTCATCCTCTCATCTCAAACCGGCAAAGATGTTGTTCGGGAAGGAGATCAGTTGCATCTGCAAGTTGTTGATATCAATGGTAATGAGATCCTGACGATGGACTTCCCGGTTCTAAAAGAGGACACCGAAGAATTCAGCAAGTCGATCCAAATGGACGTCCTGGGGCTCCACTTCTCACCGGTAAAGTTTCCGGTGGAAAATCTCAAGGGAGCAACGGTCTGAGCCGTGGCCACCCAAGAAATGTAACTAACAACTTCCCAAAAAGAGGGGGCATGCGCCCCCTCTTTTTTTTTGAAAAAATACACGGAAATGTTTTACGCCTCGTGGAAAACGAGGTCGATTGCGAGGGTTCCGGCAAGAACGAGCGGGGCCAGGTTCTGATCTCCGGTGAGCTTGACCCGATAATCATCAGCAGTGGTCAATAGTTCGCGGGCGACTCCGCCGTACAGATGATCGATGGTGGCGATGGTCTTCCCTCCAGGATCGGAAAACGTGTATTGGCGGCACTTCCAATCCCCGCGAATCGAGCCAATCGCCCCTCCGTCAGGATCGGTTACTTCGAGAGTCCCACCGTAAGAAAACAGAGTCTGTTTGAAGTTTCCCAGAATCTTTCCCTCGCTGTCTTTGGCAACCAAAGTGGCCAAAATGATGGAACGCGGCTGATCGAGGTCGAGAAGCAAACGGCCGTCGGTTCCGCGGACTTTTACCTGCGTTGGAAGAAAGGCTTTGTCGAAAAACAGCTTCTGAATCTTCAGGGAAAGGTCGGCATCTTCGATAGCAGTCGCCAATAGAATTTTGTCATCAGAATCTAAAATTTCATAAGACTCGTGAAGGCTCGTGAACCCGACATTCTCACGAACCAAATACTCCTGGCATTTGAAGAAATCAGTCATATTCGCATCCTTAATCATTACTTTGCACCCTTACTTTGCATACTTACCAAACAATGATTTCAAGACTGGACGGCCATCCTGTTCCCTTGTCGCCGAGCGCCTTCGCGGCGCCGGCGGCTTCTTCCCAGACGGAAGGCAAAAGCAGGGTTTCCATCAAGGGGAGCGATAAAGATTTTTTTGGGTCGGGGGAAGCTTTCCCCGCATTGCGCAAAAGGGTCAGGAAACGATCGCGAGCCGACTTTCCGCTCGCCATGGACGCACGAAGGAAAAACCAGATCCGGTCAAAACCGGCAAAGTCCTTTTGTACCTCCGGTGAAAGGGAAGGAAATAAGCGGGAAGCCTGTTCGGAAACCATTTTCCGCTGCGCTCCGGAAAGAATAACCGGTTTTTCTGGATTCATGAAGAATCCGACGTACTCGCAAAATGCATCGAGGCATTGCCTGGAGACTTTTGCCGACCCGCTTCCGAAAACGGTTTGGTCGCAATTTCGCTTCAAATCAAGGAAAAGGCCTGAGGCAGGATCGGCCTTATCGCTTGTCGCCGTCTCGGAAAAATCGTTAAAAAGCAGCCCGCGAATGGTTTCCCGTTCACGGTCGCCCATGGAACCCATCGACTGAATGAGCTCCCTTGCCTGAAGAAGGTGTTCGCGGCAATCCTTCATTCCTGATTTTGGCGTCTTTTTAATCGCATTGAGGAAAACATCTTTCTGCAAACTTGTCGCACGGCAGCCAACGACGAACTCAAGTAACCGGACATGATTCGCCACATCACGAAAGCTGATCGGCGGAGTTCCTGGAACGACCACCGAATCCGGGGCGGATACTTGCGCCAAAAGCGGCAAGGGAACGAGACCCGAAATGATGCAAATAACCACTACCAAAAGAGGCATTTTGTTTTCCCCGATCTGGATTGTATCCCGTCCTGTCGATGGGGTCAACCGTTCTCGATTTGCATTCAAAAGCGTATTGATTTTGGCCTCTCACTTCCATTCAGCGGCTTTCTTTGTGGCCTCTGCGGCCTTTGTGGCAAAAATATCGTATCTTCTGAATAAAGCGGGGGGCCTTCCGTCATTCCCACGAAAGCGGGAATCCGGTATGCGCGAAACGACGACGGAGCCATGGATTCCCGCCATGCCTGGAATGACGCATTCCAGTTTTTGAGATGATATCTGGATTTTTTCTCGTGATATAATCGGAGAAAATCAAGGATGCCTCAATGCAGGGAAAAAAATTCATGAAGGGGGAATGTTACGTGCAGCGAGAACTTGAAGATCTTGCAACCGATCTGAAGTCGACGCTGATAACAAAACGTCTGAAGGCGGTTAAATCGCTGGGGAAACTCAAAACGCCACTTGCAGTCGAACCTTTGCGAGAGGTTTTGAACGACCGTTCCAAAGAAGTCCGGTGCGCCGCAGTTGAGGCGATTGCCAATATCACCCCGGCCAATCTTTCCGAGATACTCGTGCCGCTCGCCCGCGACCGCTCCGCCGATGTCCGCCTTCGGGTCGCCTTCGCGCTCGCCGGAACCTCTCAAGACGACGCCGTCCGCTGCCTTTTCGAACTCGTCCGCGATCCCAAGGACACCGTCGCCACCATGGCCGCGAAATCCCTCGCGAAAAGCCCGAAAGCCAGCTTGGTTCAATTGATCCGGCAGTTCGGGGATAAATCGTGGAAACTCCGTTCCAGGGCCGGCCTTGCCATAACCAGAATGGGAAAGGCCGCCGAAGCCGCTCTTCAGTCATCCCTTCAAGACCCCGACCCAAACGTTCGCTTCTGGAGCTGCCTGTGCCTCGGACACCTCCGGGACCGTTCACACACCAAAGACCTTTTAGATAAGCTCACCGACCGTGATATCGGAGTGCGAATAGCCGCACTACGAGCGCTTCGCGAGATCGGCGATCCGCATATCGTGAGCCGCCTTTTCGAAGCCCTTTCCCAGCCTTCGGAGCAGGTTCGCGATCTGATCTACGACATCCTCAAGGATTTTGGAACCTACTCCATTCCGTATCTAATGGAATCGCTTTCCAGCGAGTACTGGATGGGACGATCCCTCGCGGCAAGAGCGCTTGCCGAAATGGGAACCGAAGCGGTTACCCCCTTGACAACCGCCCTCGAAAGCCAGAATAAAGAAAGAAAGTTCTGGGCAATCAAGATCCTTGGCCAGATGCGCGAGGGAAGCGCCTTTCCCGAAATCCGAAACTTCCTTTCCGACCCCGACTCCGAGATCCGGATGGCCGCGGTTCAAGCACTGGGATCCTTCCAAAACCCCGATGCGCTCCCTCTTCTGATCGAACGCTTCATCGACCCGTCATGGGTCGTTCGGAAGGAAGCTTGCAAGGCGATGGTCCAATATGGCCCGGTTGCCTATTCCCCGCTTCTCAGCGCGCTGCAATCGAATGAAGAAGATGTCAGATACTGGGCGCTTCGGGCGATCGGCGAATTGAAACCGCCTGGAGCCTTCCACGAAATCACCAAGCTTTTGAAAGACCGATCGTGGAACATCCGGAAAACGACGGCTGAGATGCTGGCTACCTTCGGCGAAGATGCCCTTCTCGAGCTGACCAATCTCGCTACCGAGTCCGATGCCGAGATTCGGTTCTGGGTTCTTCAATCCCTCGGAAAGATCGGCTCACGAATCTCGCTTCCGCTTCTCTTCAAAGCCCTGGAAGACCCATCTGAGGCCATACGCACGGCAGCACAGAAGGCTCTTGCGAATTACGGCCCGATCATCGTCGATGATTTGTTTACACTCTTCAAAAGCGAGAACAGGCGTCTTCTTGAAAGCGTCGTGCAAACCTTCCGGAATATGGGCTCCGATACGGTTCTCAGCCGACTCTGTCAGAACCTCGGAAAGTTCGACGAACACGTAAACTTCTGGATCAGGCGAACACTCGAGGGATTCAAGATGCAGGCCCGAAAATCGATCATGCATCTTCTCGAAAGCAAGAGCCACGAAATCAGGCGACAGGCACTTCTTACCCTCGGACAGTTCGGAGTTCCGGAAGACGCCGAGTCCGTCATCCCACACTTGAAGGACGAACACTGGCCTGCCCGCATCGCCGCCGCCGAAGCTCTGGGCTTGATCGGAGATCCTTCCGCCATCGACCCCCTGATAGACGCGATCGAGGATGACGACGAAGATCTATCAATGGCCGCCGCTGTCGCCCTCGGCCGCATTGGCGATCACAAGGCAGTTCCAGCCTTCATTTCAGCCCTCGGCCGTGAAGACTGGACCTTGAAATTTACCGTCGTCGGGATCCTTGGCAGGATGCGCGTTCGCCGGGCCGTCCCCGACCTTCTGCGCCTGCTTGATGAAGAGACGCTCGATATGAAATTTCCCGTCATCAAAGCCCTCGGGGAAATCGGCCATCCCGACAGCTTCAGGCCTTTACGCGACCGATTCGAAAAGGAGACCGATCCGGAGGCTCGCAGTATTTATATCC
>MNYA01000486.1:5007-5782 GCA_001872985.1 bacterium CG2_30_54_10
ACACCTGGGAAGAGCGTCGCGCCGCGGTCAAGGCGCTCGGAATTCTTCACGCCGAGGAGGCCAAAGCTCCGTTGGTGACCGCACTCCGTGACTCCGACCTGCTGATCAGCCGGGAAGCTCTCAATGCGCTCAAGGCAATTCTGACTGCCGACGATTTCAAAAAGCTAGAGCAAGCCCATTCTACGGCGCGAGCACGGGAAGAGTCATTCCAACGCTTTTTCCAGGAAGGAATGCGGCAGATGCGTCTGGGGGCTCTGGCCGAGGCCGAGAAGGCTCTCAAGGCCGCCGCCAAGATCAACCCCAAAGCCGGCTACGTCTATTCCGCACTCGGGAACATCTACTACAAGACGGGCAAACTCATAGATGCGACCAGAGCCTACGTGATGGCAACCACCGTCGAGCCTCGTGACGTCACCCTGAAGCTCAACCTTGGAATGATCTTTTACCGCCGACGCGCCTTTAAAGAAGCGGCCGAATGCTTCACGAATGTCGGGAAAATGGTTGATCCGAAAACCCAGCAAGGACAGTATTCCGCAAAAATGCTAAAAAAGATCAAGCTCGACCTTGCCCAGATTTTGAAGCCATGACCCCCCACAGGGTTAGTGCCGAAGCCAGTGTAAGTGCGAGATATCAGACGCGTGCCCCGAATGCCACTAAGTTAAGCCAAATTTTGACTTTTCTGATGACTTCAAATCCGAGTTCATCCATGTTTATCCGTGTAAAAATTCTTTCTTGGTGGCTTATCATTGTGCCATTCACGCGTGCCCCCCTTTAT
>MNYA01000116.1 GCA_001872985.1 bacterium CG2_30_54_10
TTTTTCATCTCAGCCGCTACCTTGAGCATTTCGATCGGCCCGGATGCGCTGTCTGGAATCAACGGCTCGAAAGCCTTCTCGAACAAGTTTGCGGCAAAGGCGGGCTTGTCTCCCGAAGAAACCTCTGCTTGAGGAATGAAAGCCAGCGAGGTCGCAACTATTCCGATCAGAAGAGTTCCCTCAAACGCTCCGAGAAGGAATCCAAAGATCCGGCTCTCAATTGCCGGCAGTTGACTCAGGTCACGCAAAAGCCAGAAAATGATTGCCGATCCGAGATATGTGAACAAAAAACCTGAATAGAAACCAAACAGATTGCCCGCGATCCCTGTGAAGCCCGCCAATCCTGAAAAGAAACCGGTTGCAAAAAAACCGATTCCGATTGAGCCGAACAACTGAATCAGGGAAAGGATTTCCCAAGCGAAGCCTTGCAGAGAGGCTTTCCAGCCAAAATAAAGCGCGGTGGCAATCGTCGCCAGATTCAGAGGAAGGCTTGGGGATGCGAAATGCTTCCATTTGAAGGCGATAATCCCAAGCGTCGCGAGCCAAGTTCCCAGAACAAACACCGTCGGAGCACGTTTTATCATGAACTTCTTTTTAGGCGGATACAACGGCATTGGTTAAAGAAGGTTTCGGATGTCCTGATAGGTTACGAGTACCAACATCACCAATAGGAGCAAGAAGCCGACAAAGTGAACCCTTTCTTCCCATTTGGGCGTGATGACCAGGCTGAGCCCGGTCAAAAAATTGATGAAGGCGAATATTGACTCAAGCAGAACGAAAACGATTCTCCCTCCATCTAGGACGGGTACCGGCATGAGGTTGATAAGGCCGATGTTGATCGACAGAATCGCGGTAAGGTAAAGCAGTTCGAAGAGCCCCTTCGTTGCCTGCTCCTTGATCATTTGCATTATCTTTATCGGGCCGGCTACGTCAGCCTGAGTCTCCCGAGTCAGGATCTTTAGAAGGCCATTGAAGGTCTGGGAAATGATTCCCATTGCAGCGTCAAACCCCTTGCTGACAGCTTTTCCAAAAGAAAGAACGCGGAAATCGAAGTTGTTCGGGGCGAGGCTGATGCCGATACGACCGTTTCCGGGGCTTCCGCTGGGTACGACCTTGATTTTGATGGTCTCACGGTTATGGATCTGGAAATTTCCACGGTCTACACTATAATCTTCAAGAAGAAGTCCGCCGCCGAAACCCGATTTGGCCGTGGGATGGTCGCGAGCAACATCGAGAACAATCGAATTCCCTCCGGCTCTTTGAATTGTCTTGACTCCATCGTTCCAGTCCTCAATGAACGCGCCGTCAATAGCGATGATGAGGTCTCCAGCCCGGACTCCCGCTTGGTAAGCTGGTTGATCCTTGGGAGCATCCAGAACCGCAATGTTGGTGAGAGGGCCTCCTGAAAGAGCGTAGATCATCACAAACAGAACCACCGCCCAAACAAGGTTCATCAACGACCCGGCGCTCAGAACAAGCGCCTTGACCCAACGAGACTTCGTGGGAAACCCACGTGGATCATCAGGAGCGACCGTTGGAAGGTCGTCCTCCTCTTGTGGCGGCACGGAAGCCTCTTTTGGGGGTTCGGAGGAAGGTTCGCTTCGATCACCCTGCCCGCCAGGCTCAACCTGCTGGCCCTGCTGCGATAACCCTTCTTGGGTTCCCCCATTTGGGGGTTCTCCATTTTTGGCTTCCGGCTCGGGTTCCTCGGGGGGATCCATTCCGGCGAGGCGCACGAACCCGCCTAATGGAAAAGGCCTGATGGAATATATCGTTTCTCCGAACTTGAGCTTCAAGAGCCTGTTTCCGAAACCAATGGCGAACTCAATGACCCAGATTCCGGTGAGCTTGGCGGTGATGTAATGACCGAATTCGTGTACCAGGGCAATGCTTCCAAGAACGAAACACACGGAGATGACAGTTTTGCTGATAATCAGAAAAATGGCGAACATGCTCTACCTTTCGTTGCGGATTCAGGTCGTGAGTAGAAGAAATGCTATGGGGCCCATCAGGAGAAGGCTATCGACACGGTCGAGTACCCCGCCATGGGCGCCCAGCAGTCTTCCGGAGTCTTTTTGACCGGCTTCCCGCTTAAATACTGACTCGAAAAGGTCAGCCAGTTGGCCGACTACCGAAATTGATCCCGCGAGAAGCGCGAGCCTTAGAAAGTCAGACGGAAAAATACCATATAATCCAAGGGCCCAGACCACCGCGAAGGTTACGAGGGTTCCACCTACCGCGCCGGAAATGGTCTTGTTGGGACTGATAACCGGCGCGAGCCGGGGTCCGCGAATGGCCATCCCGAACAGATAGGCGCCGATGTCCAGTGCCCAGACCGCGACAAGGATTCCAAAAAGTGTCATCGCTCCTCGAATCTGGGCAACCAAAAGAAGAAACGCGAGAGAAAAGGGAATGTACACGAGGCTTACCGTTCCGAGGGCGAAACGCTGGTAGCCTTTCCCGTCAAATCCGCGAATGACTATGTGGGCAGCAAGGACGATCTCGGCAAAGCCGAGCCCGACCAGCAATCCACGCTCTCCAAAAATGGTCGTGGAAAATAACAAAACCAGCCCTGATGTGGCTTCCAGGAGGGGTAGGGCCGGGGTAAGGGAGATGAGCCTGAAAAATTCGGCCTGCGCAAGCACGGAAATCAGTCCGAAAAGAAGGAACCTCGAAATGGCCCCCCCGTTAACAGCCAGGAAAACAATCGGAATTCCGGTTATGACGATGAGTAGCCGCGATCCCATCAGCGTTTGGATTCCATCTGCTCGCTGGTTTTCCCGAAACGCCGCTCGCGCCCCTGGAATGCTTTTACAGCCAACAAAAGCTCCACATCATCGAAATCAGGCCAAAGCACCTCTGTAACATACAGCTCGGAATAGGCGCATTGCCACAAGAGGAAGTTACTGATACGCATTTCCCCGCTTGTACGGACGATCAGATCGGGATCGGGAAGATCGGGCGCATATAGGTTGCATGCGATGGCCTCCTCCGTGATTTGGTCGGATTTCAAGCCTTTCGCAACAAGGGCACGGACGGCATCGACGATCTCGGCACGTCCCCCGTAGTTTATGCATAGGTTGAGGGACAATCCCTGGTTGCATTTCATAAGCTCGGTCGAGATTCTTGCTTCTTCGATAATTTCAGGCGCAAGTTCATTGACGCGGCCAATGATGCGGAACCGCACACCCTCGGCATGAAGGTCGGAACGCTCCTTGACGATATACGTCCGGATGAGGCGCATTAGCGCGGAAACCTCAAAGCTTGGCCTGGCCCAGTTTTCAACGGAGAAGGCATAAAGCGTGATGTGCCGAACCCCGAGTTTGTCGGCAAACCGGACGACGCCCTTGACCCGGCGGGCGCCCATCTGGTGACCGCGGATTCTGGTCAACCCGTGCTGCTTGGCCCAACGGCCGTTTCCATCCATGATGATGGCTATGTGGGAAGGAATCTGCTTTCCTTCGACCTCAGCGAACAGCTCTCGTTTAAGCTGTTCGCGTTGTGGATTGAGGGGCTCACCCATGGATCATCTCAATAATTCGCAGGAAGCATGAAGAAATCCCGGGGGCGCAAAGCGCCCGAGCGCGGCAATGAGACCGCGAATTCACTTTGCGCGTCGAGAAGGGGCACGCATCTCCTCTTTTTGAGAAGTTGCTCACCCATGATGGGCATCCAGGTTCAATGTGCCACCGACCCGGGACCGGCAATGGCCTCGACGGGGCAGACTTCCGCGCATTTTCCGCAGTCGTTGCACTTGGCCGTAATGACGTAAGGTTCGCCTTCCTTGATGGCCTTTACAGGACAGACCGGAACACACTGACCGCAGTTTTGACATTCTTCGGTTATGCGAAACATTGCTACTTCCCGCTTATTTCCTTTTCCTTGGCTTCGAGAACACGATTGATTTTTCCGATGTGCTCGTCAGTAAGCTTCTGGATTTTTTCGGTGGCTTTTTTGGACTGGTCCTTGGTCAGCTCACTCTTTTTCTCAAGTGATTTGATGTCCTCGTTGGCGTCACGCCTGACATTTCGTACTGCGATCCGGAATTCCTCGGCCTTTTTTTTCGCAGTCCTGATGAGGTCATTGCGCCGTTCCTCGGTCAATGGTGGAATTGGAAGCCGGATGAAATCTCCGTCATTCTGCGGGTTCAAACCAAGGTCTGACTTCTGGATTGCTTTCTCTATCTCTGTAAGCATCGGTTTCTCCCAGGGTTGGATCAAGATCGTCTTCGCATCGGGCGCTGAGACGGATGCAACATGCTGCAGAGGCGTTTCAGTTCCGTAATAATTTACCATTATCCGGTCAAGGATGGATGGAGTTGCCCTGGAGGTGCGCATTGTTGAGAAGTCCTTTTTCAGAACATCGACCGACTGCGACATTTTTTCGATTGATTCTTGGATGACAGAATCGAGCGACATTGTTCTTAATTCCTCCTGCGATCTTGATTTTTTCGATCTGCGATGACGCGCGTGCCGATGTGCTTCCCCTGGCAGGCGCGCAAAATACTGCCGGATTCAGCCATGGAAAGAACGATGAGCGGCATCTCATTTTCGCGGCAAAGCGAGATAGCCACGAGATCCATGACTTGGAGATCACGTTCGATCACCTCGGAATAGGTGATGCTTTCAAATTTTTTTGCCTTTGGGTTTTTCATCGGATCGCAATCATACACTCCATCGACCTTGGTCGCTTTGATCAGAACCCCGCAGCCGAGCTCGACCGCACGGAGGGCAGCGGCGCTATCGGTGCTGAAAAAAGGCGCGCCGGTTCCGCATGCGAAAATGCATACGGAGCCTCCATCAAGAGTGGCTCGAGCTCGATCGATCTGGTAAAAGGAGCAAACGGAGTCAATTTGAATGGCGGAAAAAACCTCGGTCGGGATTCCCTGGTGGAGAAGATGTTCGGCGAAACAGATCGAGTTCATGAGAGTCGCCAGCATTCCGATCGCAT
>MNYA01000216.1 GCA_001872985.1 bacterium CG2_30_54_10
GACAACCAATTCGTCTGCCAGTTTGCTGCAGTCTCAAAAGAGGTATTCTTTCAAGTATCGTCGTATCTGCTCAAAATGAAGGGGCCTTAGCTGGTTCTCAACATAAAGCAAGATTCCTCAGATTTGTTCTGAATGACAAACGATGCTGTCATTTCGACAGAAGGGAAAAATCCGGTATCAATCAGATCTCTCACATTCGTTCGAGATGACAATATATCCCTGAGTCAGCGCATATGACGGAAGGCTCCCCTTCTTTGATTGAGACGTTGCGTCATTTCCCGCGGCTACTTCTTTTTCGATGGTTTCAGGCCCGCAGCGAGGGTTTCCGCCTCCTCCACCATCCCGGCGATGAGCCCCATGCCCTGTTTCCAAAAGGACGGTTTTGAGATATCGAGGCCCATTTTCCGGGCAAGCGCTTCAGGGCTGTCGGTACCGCCGGCGGACAAAAGCTCGATATATTTGGGAACAAAATCCTTACCTTCCTTTCGATAAAGGGCGTAAAGCGACAGTACCAGAAGCTCGCCGAAAGAGTAGGCGTAGCAGTAAAAGGGGGAACGGATGAAATGCCCGATATACGACCACCAGCATCCGTAGCTCTCCGTCAGCTTAACCGAGTTGCCGAACATGGCTTGGTTGGCTTCCATCCAGAATCCGGCGATAGTTTCCGGGGTGAGTTCACCTTCCTTCCGACGGGCTTGATGAACCTTCTGCTCGAACCGCGTCATGCAAGCCTGGCGGAAAACCGTGGCAAACACGTCCTCGATCTTGCTACAGATCAAGGCCAGTTTCACACGCGGATCTTTCTGGGTTTCCATGAGCCGCTGGAAGGTCAGCATCTCGCCAAAGACACTGGCGGTCTCTGCCAAGGTAAGCGGGGTATCCGCCTGAAGGTAGCCTTGCTTGTTTGAAAGCGACTGATGGACTCCATGACCAAGTTCGTGAGCGAGAGTGCTGACATCGCGTAGGTGTCCGTTATAGTTCATCTGAATGTAAGGATGGACATCCGGAGTGCCTCCAGCGCAGAAGGCCCCCGAGCGCTTTCCGGGTCGGAGCTCGGCATCGATCCAATGTTTGCTGAAGAAATCATCGACGATCCCGCCGAGTTCGGGCGAGAAAGAACGATAGGAAGCGCCGACCATCTCTCGGGCTTCCTTCCATGTGCAGGTCGGCAGGTCACCCGAGATGGGCGCGTAGCGGTCATAATCGTACAGGGTCTTGAGACCGAGGAGACGTGCTTTCAAACGGTAGTAACGTGCGACGAGGCCATTGTTTTCATCGCAGGTTTTGAGAAGCGCATCGACAGCCTTCCCGTTGATTTCATTCGAAAGATTGCGGTTCGCCATTGGATTAACGTATTTCCGGAGACGATCTTGCGTGGAATGGTATTGTACAAGGTTGTTGAAAATGAATGTGAGGGGCTTCAACAACTTATTAAATCCTTCGGTCAAGCCTTTCGCCGCAGCTTTGCGGGTTTCCCTGTCGGAATCGTAAAGTCGGCTCAGGGCTTCCTCCTCTGAAATCTCACGGGTCTTTCCCTTGGTTTGGACGGTGAATCTGGCGGCGCCCAACATCTCGTCGAAGAGGCGGATAAAGGCTACCGAACCCGTATTCTCGAGTTCGTCGACGATTTTCTCTTCCGGCTCGGATAATAGGTGCGGCTTGTATCGTCTCAATGCCTGGAGAAAGTGTTTCCATAATGCGACCTGCTTGTCATTGACCAGGTTTTGTGCCTTTTTCTCATCGATTGCGCACCATTCAAGGTTCATGAAAATGAGGTGTTTTGAAATCTCGGTGGATCTCTGTTGCATCATCTGAAGCATTCGCCCATAGGCTGGTTCCTGGGTATTTCCGGAGAAAAGGAGATAGGCGTAGACATATGGCCGATCGCGAAGGGCCAGAATCTCTTCGTAGTCCTTCACGATCCTGGCTAGGACCGCGCCCGTTACTTCAGGCTTGCGATCGAAGATTCCCTTGTAATTTTTCTCGAATGCCAAGGCGAGATGAAGGGTTTTTTTCAGATCTTTTTCGACGGCCGGATCATCAGGAGACGTGTAGTAATCGCCAAGATTCCAGCGAATTCCGGCTGCGGAACCGCCGGTGTGGGGATTTTTTTTGTTCAAGATCGTTCCTTCCTTTCTGAAATGCTAACCATAGCGGAAGCATGGAACAGCGGCAATCATCCTGTCAAGTCGAGATGAACGAATGCATGTATCAGCTCAATCATCCGCGAAGAACATGAAAGCGGACCGGAGGGCGCAAAGAGCCCGTCTGCGGGGAGTGAGACACGCGAATTCACTTCGCATGTCGAGAGGGGGCGCGTGCCCCCTCTTTTTGAGAAGATACGAATGCATCTTATTTTTCTGAATTAACCGGCTTTGGTAGCTGCATGTCAAGGAATCGAGAGGGTCATGCGGAAATTGCTGAGAAGAATATCGCAACCGGGAAGATAGTTAGTTGTCAAAGAATCAATCCTGACATCCTCAAAATTGCCCGAGGCCCGAAGATCCTTCGCAAAAGCCGTTACATTCTTCGGATTCCAGGCCAGGCCCTGGATGTACCAGTTGGTTGAACCATCGGGCTGTTGTTCGGAGCGCAGTTCTTGAAACCAGAGGGAAATGGATTCATCACGGCCTGCCGGGGTCAAACCCTTTTTCAATCGCGGGATTTTCAGCACATACTGAAGTGCCAGGCGCAATCGGCCTTCGATATCCCATTCGGAATGCTTCACCTGCGAGGCAGGCTCTGTCACCGGTATGTAATGGAGGGACAGACGGCCCCGGAGATATTCCCGCCCATCGGGATCGATCCGCGGAGTTATGGAAATCGAGAATCCGTTTTCGAGATCCAATGCCGCTGAAGGATGTTTGAATTTTCTGGCAAGAGCGATGACATGCAGGAACTCACTTTCATCGTAAACCCTCATCTCTAGATCAAATGGGCGTTCCCAGAGTGAAAATGATTCAACCCCGGGTTCTTCCCGGCCCTCGAACAACTCAACATTGAAATCGGCGTGAAGTTTTTGCCTTCCTGATGCGTCTTTTACGGCGGTGACCGTCATCTGCGGAGAATTTTCCGGGTAGACTTGCATATCGAGCTCATGGAAACGGTAGATACCACACATCACGTCCAAGAGCGTTTCCCATGAATCAACCTCATAACGGATCATGAAAGAATAGACACGCCCGTTGCGGAAAGACCTGCTGCCGATATATCCAGGCCAGGTAAACTTTAAAACACTTCCTTTGTCTTTTGGAACGATGGAAAAAATCATGGATTCAAGCAACCCAACCTGTCGAAGATCTTTCCCCAATAGCGGTCTCGGCCGAATGCCTGAAAAGGCCGCGATGGTGAAAAGGCCTGCGAGAATCAGAATCGAACCTCGACGCATGGAAAACCCTCCGTGTAGCGCTGTCGCTATCGCCCACCCGGCAACAATCCTATCACAGATACCGATTCCCGGATACCGATTCCCGGGGCTGTTCGCCTCGGAATACAGCGGACTGGCATGTTTTCACGGTCGCATAGGGAGAAAAATAACCAAGGATGAGTCAAAAAAATGCGGCGTGACTTGAACTTGACTTTTTCATTTTTATCGATAATCATATCGTATGATGCCTAGCACAACGATGGAGGGTTTATGGATTGTGTCACGGTTTCTCCAAAGTTCCAAATTGTGATTCCAGTCAATGTTAGAGAATGTTTAAAAATAAGAGCCGGCGACAAAATGCAGGTGATCCAGTTTGATGGCCGGATTGAGTTGGTTCTGGTAAAACCCGTAAAATCCATGAGGGGTTTTTTGCAAGGAATAGATCCCTCAATTGGAAGAGATAAGAAAGACAGAATATGACCTTCCCCCGGATTTTTGAGATGATACGAATATGATCCTTGTCGATTCATGTGGTTGGATGGAATATTTCTGCGGAACTATGAGAGCGTCCTTTTATTCCGCGGCTATTGAGGATTCTGAAAAGCTCGTGGTTCCAACCATTTGTGTTTATGAGGTTTTCAAAAAAATCATGAAAGATGTGGGTGAACAAGAAGCGCTTACAGCAGTAGCAACCATGAGGCATGGCGAATGCGTTCCTTTAACCGAATCCATCGCAATATCGGCGGCAATTATTGGAATGCAGTACAAGATTCCCTTGGCTGATTCGATAATAGTTGCATCTGCCAGACGGTTCGAAGCAAAGATATGGACTCAGGATTCACATTTTGAAAAGATTCCGGGAGTTAAATTTTTTCCAAAGTAAGTTCCGGTTACGGTATCATGGCTCGGCTGCCCGTTGAAAAAGTCAAAATTGACCTACCGATAACCACGGAGAACTGGTGGTTTTCGTTGCTCGGTTTCATGTTCATCGGAGGTCTCCTCCTTTTCACGAACTGGAACCGGCCCACTTTGAGCCAGCCCCGCCTGCCCACGGGTTTCCTTTGCTTTTACCGCGAAGACCGTTTCCGAGGCTTTTCAATCGCGGGTGATCGCCTGTGGGCTGGAGGAAGAGATGGTCTGGTTCTCATCGACTGGAAAATGGGAAAGGTAATCAGCCTTCCATCAGGAACGCCAGATCTGAAAAATATCGAGAGCGTTGCGGTCGATTCCTCGGGCACGATCTGGGTCGGCTACGATTCGGGCTTGTCTGCTTTCCAGGGCGGCATCTGGAAAGACATGTCCGAAGGGCTTCCGTCGCCGAAAGTCATGTCGGTCTTTCCAACCGCTTCAGGAGAGGTTTGGGTAGGGACAGACAAAGGAACCGGACGATTCGTCGCGGGAACCTGGAAACCCTTCGAGGAGCAGGAAAAGCTGTCCAATTCAATGGTGAGGGTGGTATTTGTCGACTCCCGCGGGGGGTTGTGGTTCGGTTCCTACGCGGCGCCGGCAGGCGGTCTTTCGTATTTCGACGGATCGGAATGGCATTATTATTCAACCCAGAATGGGCTT
>MNYA01000146.1 GCA_001872985.1 bacterium CG2_30_54_10
GGAAGCAGCAGATCTCTGCCATCGCGGAGTTTTCGGTTCTGTTGCTTGAGGAAACCAATTTGTTTTAGCATGTCTTTGGCCTGTTCACAGAAGATGGTAACCAAAGAATGTCGGAGCGTCCGGTGACCGGGCAATAAGGAGGGGAACCGGGCGGGTTTCAAACCCGCCCCTACGGGAACGCGGATTATGCCTGGACTTTTTGCGAATGGTATCAGACATGCGAATTCACATTGTGTGCTGAGAGGGGTGCGTGGCTTCTCTTTTTGAGAAGTGCAGCCTTGGAAATCAGCCTTGGAAATCATTGACGGAAAACTGCTTTCATAGTAACATCTGCCACGGTCGAGCGGGAACTCGATCCTCGGAGAAAGCAATGAAAGTCCTGGTTCTTGGCTCGGGTGGTCGCGAGCACGCTCTGATCCATGCTTTGGCACGCTCCCCCTCCGTACACAGGCTTTACGCCTGCCCCGGGAATGACGGAATGAAAGGATTATGCGCCTGCATCCCGTTTTCGAGCAATGCGGATCTGGTCAGATTCGCCCGCGAGAACGTCGACCTGAACGTCGTCGGGTCGTCGCGCTTCGTCGAGGAAGGCACCGTTGATGCGCTGATGACGGCCGGCGTTCCGGTTCTCGGCCCGGCAGCAGATGCGGGCCGCATTGAAACGAGCAAAGCCTTCGCGAGTTCCTTCCTCGTAAAGCACAATGTTCCGTCACCAATGACGCAGATTGTGGCAAACAGGGCCGAAGCCGAGCGGTTCCTGACCGAGAACCCTTGGGTCAAGGCCGTAAAATGCGATGGTTTTTCACGCGGTCAGGGCGTGCTTCTCGTCGACACGCCTCAGCAGGCACGGGAAGCCGTTGAAAGTCTTCTGAAGAAGCACGGTCCCCCAGTTGTGCTGCAGGAACGGCTCACCGGGGTCGAATGTTCTTATTCGATTCTTACGGACGGGAATCAGTGGGTTTCATTCAGCAGTTCGCGTGAATATCGTCGCGCCCAGGACGGTGAGACAGGCCCTACTACCGGCGGAATGGGTTCAGTTTGCCCATTTTTCGGGGTGACCCCCGAACTCGACGATCGGATCCGGAATCGGATCGTGATGCCGGTAGTAAACGGCCTCAAGGAAGACAAACTGATCTATAGGGGTTTTCTTTCCTTGCACATGATCCTGACCGCTTCCGGGCCGAAGGTTCTCGAGATCAACGCACGGCTCGGCGATCCTGAAACGCAGAGCATTTTGGCGCGGTTTCGGGGAAATCTCGCGACCCTCCTGATGGATTGCGCCCTGGGGCGACTCGACGCGACGGGTTCAGAAGTCGCCTTCGGCCGGAACTCGGCCGTTTCAGTCGTTCTCGCCCGCAAGGGTTATCCTGACGATGATTCGCTCGAACCGCGCATCGGAAAGCTCGATGAGCTCGTTGACACGACCCAGTTCCACTCCGGAAGCACCTGGCTCGATAACGAGCAGAGGTTTTCATTTCGAGGAGGCCGTCTAGTCACTCTTTCCGCGATTGGAGAATCGCAGGGAGAAGCGCGAAGGAAGTGCTATGCCGACCTTTCGAGGCTGGTACTTGAAAACGTGGTTTTCCGCAAAGACATCGGAGAAGAAGAGTAAAACCAAATTTCAATTGGTTCGTGCGTACCGAACATGGCAGTCGCGGGCTTTAGCCCGCCCAGGCTAAAGCCCGCAGTTACGCGAATGTCGCCCATGAAGATGAAAGCCGCGCATTCCGCGCTCAAATCGCTGATTGCAGGATACCACCGACTGCGGGGTATCGGCGACTGCGGTTCTTTTGCCTGAACGGGTCAGATGGCTTTCTTGAGGAAGGTCAGCTTGGAGAGGAGTTTCATCAGCCACATTCTTTTCCCGGGAAGGTCATCGGGCCCAAAGACCGACTTCACCGAACCGTCGGCCTCGACCTCGATTTTATACTGCTTGGACTGGGCCACATCGCTCATGATCTCATCACGCAGTTCTTTTCCGAACTCATTCGACTTGACCGCGGCCACGACCTCGGAATTCACGTCCTCGCTGATGTAATCCATGTTGTAGGTTCCGACGATACCGATTTTGCCGTCGAACACGAAGTTCTTCGCGTGCAGTTTGCGCTGTCCGTAGTAGACGTAGATTTCACTGGTCGGGATTTCCTTTAGAATGCGCTTCCAGTCGGTGTAGAACATCGCCTGTGTGGCAAGGCTGTCCGTGGAAAACGGGCTGTTTGTGTGGATGATGATCCGCACCCCGCGCCGAGCCGCACGCTTCAGAGCAGCTTCTGCGCGTTCGGTGAGCACTACATAAGGGTTCTGGATGATGATTTCCTTTCGGGAACCGTCGATGAAACGGACGATTTGGTCGGTGACATCGTCCCGGGGTCCGAATAGGGAGTTTTTGTCGATGATCTTCACCGGAGCCTCGTGGGCGCCTTCCATGGTATCGAACCTGTCGAATTTGACCAGGTATTTATATGCTGCAAGCTCCTTGTTGTAGACGCTCAATGCCTTGAGCATTTTCTTGTCAGATTTAACAGGTTTGTACAACACTCCGCCGCTCATATAGGATTCCATAGCATTCGCAGCGGTTTCCATCTCTTTGACCACCGATTCGATATGGCCTTTTCCGATCTCGTATTGTTTGAGGGGCATGAATTCCTCCATGAAGGCTTGGTCCAGTTCATGGGCGACGGCCGGATTTTTGATTACGACATCGCAATCCCGGTAGGCAATCGGTAGGTCGATCGGATTGGAGAAATAGTGGCTGGAGATATTCCGACCTCCGATGACCGCGTATTCGTCGTCGATGACGATGATTTTGTCATGATTTGAAGCCATGATCAGCCTGATGTCGAACAACATGGTCGCGAGATTCGTGTTAAGCGGATTGAAGGTTTTGACCTCGACGTTGGGGAATGTCGCGAGCTCCTGCATGAAATCCTGGCCCATCATTTTGCGTGTAAAACCTTTGGTTCCGCGGGCATCCATCATAAAGCGGATTTTGACCCCTTCCCGGGCTTTGCGGAGAAGCAACCCGGAAAGAGCCATTCCGAAGACGTCCTCATCAACGATGAAATACTGAAGATCGATGGATGATTTTGCCTCGCTCAACAGTTTCCAGCGGACGTACCAAGCGTTATTGTTATCGTAGACGAGCCTGACATCGGAATTCTCGTCATTTTTATCGTAAGCGGTCTGGAAAAGGTCGAAACCGATGTCGACCGGGGGAACGAACGGGGCAGCGGCCGCTTCGAAGGTGATCTCGAATTCTTCAAACTTATTTTGGGTGTCGTTGAAGTCAAGCAGTTTACCGGCATAACTGCTCCAACGGAACAATTTGACCGGGAAAGCCAGAAAGGAAGTGTTCCGGTATTTTGCGTAGGAATTTTCCATTGTATCCCGGGCGATGCCCAGATTGACCTTCCATTGGTTGTATTGGCGGGAGGCCTCGATATATTTGATTCGTTGCTTGGCGACATCTACTAAATGGCCCGCACGTTGATCGACGCTGATTTCCTTGAGAATTTTCAGCGAGGTGACGGAATCGTCTTTCAGAAATTCATAGGCTTTGGCCATCTCATATTTTGCCCTGGCCACGAAAGAAGAGGTCGGATTCGTGGAAATGAATCTCTCTAGATTGCGGATTCCCTTGTCGGCGACCTTCCGGCCGTTTTCTCCCCAAAGATCCTTGAGGATGCTTGCTAACGCCGCGGGCATTTTTGGTGAGGCGGCGGAAGCAGGAACTGCCGATGCCGGCTGCCCTAAACCCGCGGAACCCACGGAATCCATGGAGGGTTGAGCCACCACTTCGTTCATCGACCAGTCATCCTGCGAGGGAGCAGTCGCGCCCGTTCCTACGGCGCGTTCGTAAGCGCTCCGCGCCTGATTGAAGCCGGAAAGAAGTTTTTTGACCTCAGCATCGGGAGCATTTCGGCCCACTGCACCCTGATAGCTTTTGTAGGAAGAAAGATAGCTATCGTAAAGCACTCTGGAGTCTTCGGCAGCCCGGGCAGACGAAAATGGGCTCAGAGAACACCAGACGATGGCGATAAGAGCTATGAAGATTCGGCGGTTGGTTCTCACTCTACGCACCTCCTGAATTGATTCCTCTGAGTTATACCAAACGAAACCATGGTTCCGGAAGGGGTACAAAATCATTTCGGAATTGCGGATGTGGAAGTTATAAACTCCCGATATTGACGACCTTTGGCTCCCCGCCATTTTCCGGGAAAAAAATATGAATCGGGGCGGGGCGGCCATTCTTTGCATCTTTCTTTCCCACAAAATATTTGTCGGTTCGGCCCCTTTCGGCGGTTTCCTTAAAGCCGATCGCGGTAACGTTCCCTTTATGAACTTCAGTAATGACAGCCGGGATGCTGTAAAATTTTACATTTTCAACGGCTTTCTTGTAGGAAAAATCTTTCACATTTTTCGAGAGGTCCTTTCCGTCATTGGTGTACATGCTTTTATGAAGCAAAGGAATGACGGCCTTCAACCGAAGCTCGGAGTCGGTTAAAGAAAAAGCGGCCAGTAACTTGTTGATGACTTCCACCGCTTTGGCATCAGGGCTGATTTTTTCAATAGCCGGAGCTTGATGCGAAACGAGCAGGCCGATCGTCAGAGAAAGGAAAAGGGTGAGAACGAGCGAAAAGCGCTTCATGCGAATTTCTCCTAAGTGAAAATAATTTCCCAATGCGGGCGCATTATACACCATCAATTTTCATTCCAACCATGGAATTTTTGAAAAAATAAAAAGTGGAGTAAGAGTTTAGCGGTTTGAAATAAGAAAGACGAAGAAAGCTGGGGAAACGAAAAAATAGAAAATTAAGGAAAGGATTTTTTTGCCGCAGATAAACACGGATTAACGCAGATCTGGAGGGGAAGGAAAGAAAGAGTTTAGTAGTTTGGGAAAATTGAAGAAAAGGTTAA
>MNYA01000220.1 GCA_001872985.1 bacterium CG2_30_54_10
AGCCGGCGGCGCCGGTCGTCCAGCCGTTGTTGAAGAGCACCTTTCAGCGGACCCTCCGGCAAAACAGCGAGGGCGGCTTCCAATTGGAGAACTTTTCTACGTTCAGCCGCAAGATTATTGCAATCGAAGGACTCGAACCCGCTTGATTCACTGCCTGAAGCGTTTCGCTGGAGAGTCATCCTGGATGCATGCCGGCGAAGTTGGCTCAGATCGGGCATCTTCGGAGGGGTGAATCGGAAACGGCTCTCGGTTCCGGGATTACGAATGGCAATACCACCGCCTGGATCGGGATCTGAGGGTTCCCTGGGTCCGGACAGACTTTGATTTCCGGGGGAACCCGGATTTTCCGATTGAACTTGATTCATCCAGTCAGGGAAGGGGATTTGTTTCAACTTTGGCGATGGTGATTCGGTGGTAACGCTCGTCGCCGGCGGGTCACCGGAAGGCGGGGAAGCTTGAGCGGGCGTGAAAGATCCGCTTAGCAGCAGGTGAAAGACCATAAGGGCGACACAAACTCTTTCGTGAGCCATAGGAACGCTCCTCAGACAACCTCAAAAAAAAATCGACCAAGCCAAGCGTACCATGATTTCCTTCGACTGAAAAGCCCCAACAAAACGAGATTCAACTCCCTCACACAGTCATTTGGGCCAAACTTTGTAACTTCTCAAAAAAGGGGGGCACGCGCCCCCCTTCGCCTCGAGATGCGTTCACTCCGGAAGGATGGATCCATTTACTCAGCTTTCAGGTGCTCGCGGCCGTTGATGGAATTGAAGCGCTCGATGTTTTCCGGGAGAATCGAAATTGCATCAGGCTGGTTCTTCTCGACCTGACAATGCCGAAGTGTGCGACCTTTGAAGCAGGTTAAGGTTGTTAACAACTCAGGCTGTGTTGGAATGCCCGAAAAGTGGCGGAGGCTTGAGAGCCTCCGCTGCAGCGGCTGGAAGCCGCTGCCACTCTTTGGGTCGCCACATTGCGCGAAGGTCACACCCATGCCGAAGATGGATGGAGAAGAGACTTTTAAGAAGCTGCGAAAGCTCGACCCATGCATTCCCGTGGTACTCTGGAGCGGATACAACGAGCAGGATGTCGAATCTCGCTTCAAAGGGAAGGGAAAGCATGTATTCATCCAAAAACCGTTCCAGATTTCGGATCTGGTCGAGGCGATCAAGGCCGTCCTCGATCCACCAGAGAAGTGAAAACGGTCATGGGTGAACTGGATGAACGCCGTAGGTGAGTATCCGCTCAAAAAAAAGGGGCATTAGCTGATTCTCAACAAAAAGCGAGATTCCTCACATTCGTTCGGAATGACAAACGATGCTGTCATTTCGACCGAAGGGAGAAATCTCTTGCGCCGGGAATCATTGAGTTTCCCCGAATTATTGATTGGATACGCAGGTGAGAAAGAATCAACCCCCATACACGGGCCATTGGGCCAACTTTTCAAGGATCGATTCTTCCCGCATCAGGGCCGAATCACCGATGGCTTGGCGTTCCTGGCGATAATAGCCCAGGAAAGCCTGTATCCGGCTTCCCCATGGCGCATCCACTGCCAATGCCTGAGAGGGACGTTCCCAAATGCCCAGCCCGGCAGCCGATTTTTGCCGGACCTCGGATGCCTGGCGAAACATGTTTTCGGTCGACAGCCAATCTTTGAGCAACTGCCCATATCGGGTCAACAGAACTCCCTTCCGAATGCCGGAATTGTCGAACTTCTCGCCATCCCCCGTCGGGAAAACAACCTCACTGCGGTTGGCGATGACCTTTCCCGACCGATCCTCGCAACTGGCTTCCAGGAAGAGCTTCGGGGAATCCCCGGTCTGGCGCAGTTTCAACAGCACCAGGCCGCCCTTAGCCTCGCCATCAATAGTGCGGGTCGGAAAAAGGGTGTTCACCCGCATCAGTTCCCCCGTTGTCTGATTGGCTTCCGGAGTGCCATACACCTTTTCGATCTGGTAGCCGTCGGCTTTCACTGACAATGCCAGATCAAACAGCAGCGGGGTGACCATGAAATCGAACTCCTCGACCAGCTTTTGCTGGAATTGGGCGCCGGAAAAGACTCCGCAATAGTTCGCTCCACGAACCTTGGTAATGGCCTCGATCAGCTCCGTCGTGAAGTCGATACCGATTCCGACGAATGAAAAATAGATGTGGCTCTTTGCGCTGCTCCGAGTGAGGCCCAGAAGGCCCTCCTCAGAGGTGTCTTCGGTGTTGGGCATGGCATCGGTGAGAAAAATCACGCGGTTTTCCCAATCCTCGGGGTTGGCGGTGGCATAGGGTTTCAATAGGTCGATGCCCATTCGCATCCCGTCTTCCATGTTGGTGCAGCCCTGCGGCTCCAGTTCCAGGATATGCTTGCGGATCGCCGGCAGGTCGGTTGCCGACAGCAGCCGCAGGGACTTGGCCAGATAGGCCGAATCATCGAAGAGCACCATCCCGAAGCGGTCATCTGGGTGCAGGCGATCGAGCACGGCAACGATCGAACGGCAGGCTACCTCCAGCTTGGTCGAGGTGGCATCGGTCTCATTGGCTGCCTCAGCGGCATTCTTATACCCGGCTGAATTTGCCGCGAAGCCATTGCCACACGCTGCGACATTGGCGCCCGCGACTTTGACTCGGCGGCCGGTGAACCGGTCGTAGTAGTATCGATCGAACGGAGAACTCATCGAACCCGAGATGTCGAGCACGACGACCAGGTTCAGCTTCTTGCGGTGGAAATCCGACTCCTTGAGGTCGGAGTTAAGACCCACGGCCAGGTAGCGCTCGGTTTCGCCGGTCAGCGGGTGCTTCGACACCGCGCAGGAGTAGGTGGGGAAAAACAGTCGCTTCTCCCCAATGGCCGCACCGGCTATGCCTGCATTTGGCGCGTCCGCCTTGCCAGTATCAAATGTGTAATCATAGTACAACCCTTCAAATGTCACGTCGGATGGCCGCGGCAGAGTGCCGTTGTCCAGGTTCCGGCGGAAGGTGTTGACGTCCTTGGCCCCTCCCACCGACATGGCCAGGTCGTTGGCCTGCTGAAAACGCTCGGCCGACATTTTGCCCTGGTCAGTGATGCTGCCGATCATCGGACCGGATACCGAGGCCAGCACCGCCAGCACGCCCACAACCACCATCGCCTCAGCAAGGCGGCCGCCAAGAAGAACCCTGTGCAGGAATTCGATGGCAATCCAAGCCCCCACAAGCATCCAGGGAAAGTTATTGATAGGCTCAGGCTTGCACTCCTGGGGCATGGCTTTAAAGACCCAGTCATCGCTTGGATGGATGATCCCGACCACGTGGAAACCGTATGAGTTCCAGGCCACAAGCAACATATTCACGGTCAGGGCGACCAGGAGCAGCAGGCGAATTTTGTTCATGGTATTCCTCCTTTTTGCATAAGGGAACGATCGGACGATACGAACGATCAACCATTCCCCCGGTCGTGGAAACCGGGTAAGCGTCTGACAGCGGGAAGCAAAGCTCGGGGGATTCCGTTCTCGTGGGCGGGCGAGAACGGGACACGAAATCAGGCTGACGTCACACGGAAAAATTCCCCATTGGTCGGAGACCTCCGCCGGTTCACCCCGGCAAGCACAATATAGTTGCCCTTCGATCGAATGCCAACCCCGAAATGGCGGCAAGAGATCGCAATGGGAATTTCTTGGTCACACCCTACTGGGTCGCCTGCAAAAGCCAGTTCACCTTGCGTGGTGTGATCATCATAGAGAAGGTTTTCACTCGCGGGTCATTAGGGTCTTCGAGAATTTTCTTTTTCTCGGTATCGTTGAGCGATCTGAACTTGTCGCTGTAGAGAATCGTCATTGAGACCTTGAACCATACCTTGGAGTTGAGTGAAAGCTCGGATTCCACGAAAGCGTTGGAATCTCGATAACTCGAGTCGTATTCGAATTTCAGTATCTGCCCGTCATCGAAAAGAAACGGGCGCATCTCGGAGGTATCAGGGTCAGGCGCAATGGTAGATTCCTTTTTTCCCATGTAGAGGCGGCGTTTTTCGTCGAAAAAATAGTTTATCACTTCTTTAGGGGCGATGGGGATATTCAGGCGGCCGTTCAATATCTGGGGTTTGTCGATTGCGTTACGAAGCTGATTTCGGATGCCTGACATGATGATTCGTGTCGTCTGAAGAATGTCGAGCTTGTTTCGCGCGTGGGAAAAAGTCTTATGGACGCTGCGAACGATCTGGTAGAGAGTTCCGGAGAGAAGGGCGATCATTGCGATGACGAACAAGAGCTCGATCATCGTAATGGCGCTGCGTTTTCGACCGGCGGTTCTTGGAAAGGCGTCTACTAAGGAATCCATGGTTTTCAATAGCATCAGCAGTATTAGTATTATCGACAGCATCAGCGACATCAGCGGCATCAGCGGCATCAGTAGTAATTGTAACGCGGATCGGACAGGATCGTCACGAACTTGAGTGTTGGAGAATCCGAAAAGGTTCGGGAGATGGGGCTGACCACGATTTGAATTCTCAGAAGGAACATTGGTTTTGCGCCTGGGGGCATGGGCAGAAGAGGCTGCATTGTCGGGAGGAATTCGATATTGAACCCGTTCTTGTTGGCGTTTGCCTTAACCTCGAGGTAGTCTTTGTCCTGGTCGAGCTTTTGTGACCGGTCATAACCAAGAGTGCGGGCAAGCTCGAGGGCTGTTGTTCCGAAAAGGGTTGCCATAACCCGGGTATCAGCCCTGACAATACGTTTTTGCCCGGATTTCATCAGCGAGTAGATCGGAAGAATTCCGGCTGAAATCAGCATAATGACTACCAGAACCTCGATCAATGAGAAGCCGTCCATCGAAAAACGATGCAAACGCTTATCATACGGATTCCGGTAAATTCCTGCGTAGGGAGCGTAGGGCGGATCAGGCTCGCAGAGCCGTAATCCGCCGCCCAGGGAACGAAGGGATTTACCATTATCCGAATCAGTCATGCTCGTATTTCCAATCGAACTTTCCGACGCCACCGGTCACGATTTTGGCGACGTACATTTCGTCCATGAGCGAGGGAACATCT
>MNYA01000230.1 GCA_001872985.1 bacterium CG2_30_54_10
TTTCTTGTTTCTCTTTCTTATCTGCGTAAATCTGCGTAAATCAGTGGCTTCTCTTTCTTGTTTCTCTTTCTTATCTGCGTAAATCTGCGTAAATCAGTGGCTTCTCAGGGTTTTTTTTGCCAATCGGTTAAATCTTGGATTTTGCGGGTAGCCACCGATGAGCGCGGTGTTTTTAGTTCCATGCTTTTTGGCTTCTTTTGGAAATATTGCGTGCAGAATTCAGTCGAATTTGATGTCACCGCTGACCGTCTCGGCGGCAAATAAGGCTCCAGGTTGGCCCGATTCCAGCTTGGTTCCGTGACGAAGGCCCGGATCTACCGTGCCTTCCCATCGGACCTTGACATTTCCGGTCCGGCTATTCGCTTCGACTTGCGCCCAGTGCCCTTTTATCCGCTCCACAACTATGTCTCCGGAGGTGGTGTTCATCTTGATCAGACTGGATTCATCGACCTCAGGAGACGACAACTGCAGATCGCCTGAAATGGACTGCAGATGGCATTTTTCCAGGTGGGTTCCCTGGCATCGAAAATCCCCCGAGGTCGAGATTCCTTCGCAGGATGCGGAACCACCATCAAGGCGGATGTCACCGCTGACGGTCTCGAGTGAAGCATTGGAAAGATGCGTATCGACAAGCACGACATCGCCGCTGACGGTCTTCAACGCCTCGACCTTGAAAGGCCCCTTGACATTGATGCTTGCCGATACTGACCGGAAGCGTAACGCGATCCCGGCCGGCAAGCTCAGCTCCATTTCGAGAACCGCCTTGGCCGGCGATCCACGATCGAAACCTATGCGAAGGGTCTCGCCTTCAATTGAAAGCCCATGCTGGTTGAACCAGAGATTTGGGGGCTGGCCCGCCATGGCGGCGTTGCTTATTCTGCCCAGCAGCTTAAGGGAAAAGGCGGGCCCTTCACGAACCGTTACTGATCCAAAGGGGTTTTCGATCAGGCAAACGTGGCATTGGGAAAATCCTTCCGGTTCGGGAACGCAAAACTCGACATTTACCCCGTCGACCGGCTCACTGCGGAACTGGCCGAATTCGGAAACCATGCTTCCCATGACATTCTGCATCCAGCCACCGAACTCCTTGATGCGGGACTTGAACTCGTGGCTGGGAGGCTCCGCCTTTTTCATTGCTTCGCGGATCTGCTTCTGGACGCTTTCGGCAAAACCGCTGATTCCTTCGCCGAACGAACATTTTCGGTTGCTTTCCTGATTGTCTTTTTCAACGGCACTCAGCAGTTCCTCGGATTGCGCAACGGTGATTTTCCCTTCCGCAAGCATCTGCAGGATCTTTCTTCGAGCTTCCGACATACCTTTCACCTCCGGTTCAAATTCCGAGCGAAACAGAACGCATTCTACCACAATCTGAATCCCAACCTAAAACCCCGTCATACGAAAACGGGTGGTGGGGAATCCTGACTGATAGGCTCATGTCATTGCGAGCGAAGCGAAGCAATCCCGCTGAACCAGATTGCTTTCTCGGCGCTGCCTCCTGGCAATGACAAACTCCATCAGTCATCGATCCGCCATTACCCAAAAACGCATTGAATTTTGTGATTTTCATGAGTTCAATTTCCGCTCGTAGGAGTCTTTTCCCTGGTCCCTTTTCCCTGATCCCTGCTCCCCATTACAATCAGGTTTCGGCAGTGGCTTCCTTCAGTCGATTTCCCGTACATCTGATAGCCGCGGGAGAAACATCGCCGCCCACCCACAGCCGCCGAAGCCTTTCGGCAGCAACGAGAGTAGTACCACTTCCGCAGAAAAAGTCTCCGATGAGATCTCCAGGTGATGAGAGGGCGGAAATGAGCCGTTCGAGGAGTGCCAGCGGTTTCTGGGTGGGGTAACCAACCCTCTCCCTGGACATCGGGTTTACGATCGGGATATCCCATACGTCGTCAACCGGCGTTCCTTTCGGATGCGGTCGATAGTGCTTTCCTGCCGCCGAAACGATTCCGGAACGGGCATATCCGGAAGTTGGCTTGTAGGCAACACGAACCGCCTCAATGTTGAACATCGGGCAGTTTCCCGACGAGTACCAAAGAAGGCTATCGTGTTTGCAGGAAAAACGGCATTTCGATCTGCCCCCGCCGGTGTAGTGCCAGATAATCTCATTTTGAAAAGCATCAGCGCCGAGAATTCCATCGAGGAGAACCTTGGCGTAATGAACCACACGCCAGTCGAGGTGCAGGACGAGACTTCCGTTGGGCAACAACAATGGAATCATTGCCCGAAGATTTTTTTCCAGCCAGGGAAGGTACTCCTGGAGTTTACCTGGCCAGCGGTCGTCGTAGGAATAATCAGAACCCGTGCCGACCCTTTTCACCCCCGTCAGGAATGGAGGATCAAGGTAGAGCAAGCGAAACGAGCTTTTCGGAAGTTTGCCCGCCACATCAACGCACGCTCCGCAGAAAAGCTTCCGATTAAGGCTGTTTGATACCACAACCAAGAAAGAATTGTCAGTTCTGGCCGAGGCTGCCAGGATAAGCTAACCCCCCGCCCTTTGTTGCCATTGCGAGCGAAGCAACGCACTCTTTCGACATCTCATGCAGTTCCAAGGCGTTCGGCAAGGTGGGTGGGAAGTTGATCTATCGCCACGCGAACCTGCGCCATGGTGTCTCTGTCCCGCACGGTGACTGTGCTGTCTTCAAGAGTCTGAAAATCGACCGTTATGCAGAACGGGGTTCCGATCTCGTCCTGGCGGCGGTAGAGTTTGCCGATTCCGGCGGTATCGTCGTAGACGGAACGCCAGCCGCATTTTTTCTGAAGCGTTTGTTTGATTTCCTTGGCGGTCTTGACGATTCCCTCGTGATTCTTTTTCAAAGGTAGAACCGCGACCTTGATCGGCGACAAATCAGGATGGAGGCGCAGGACGACACGGGTTTCGCCCTCAACGATGTCTTCGTGGTAGGAGTCCATGAGGAACGCCAGCGTTGCCCGGTCGACTCCGGCAGACGGCTCGATGACGTAAGGAATGATGTGCTGGTTGGTCTGGTGATCGAACCAGGTAAGGCGATTGACCGCGTGCTCGTTAGGGATCACTCGGCCGTCCTTGAGTACCAGTTTCCCGCCCTTGCTGTGGCAGGTCAGGTCGAAATCGGTTCGGTTGGCGATTCCCTCGACCTCATCGAACTGCTTGTTTTCATCGGAGCGTTCGGGGAAAAAGCGATATAAAAGATCGGTGGTGGCTTTCGCGTAATGCGCGAGTTCATCAGGCTTCTGAACGTATTTGCGCAGATTTCCGGGTTGGATGCCAAGCTGGGTATACCAGTTATACCGGTCTTCCACCCAGCGCGCGTGCCATTCATCGTCGGTTCCGGGTTTGACGAAGAACTCGATCTCCATCTGCTCGAACTCGCGAACGCGGAAAATGAAATTTTTCGGCGTGATCTCATTGCGATAGGCTTTTCCGATTTGGGCGATTCCGAAAGGAACCTTGCGGTTTGTCGAATCGAGAACATTTTTGAAATTGATGAAGATTCCCTGTGCGGTTTCGGGGCGGAGATACGCTATATTGCTGTCGTCGTCAACCGGCCCGACCGTGGTCTTGAACATAAGATTGAACGGGCGCGGCTCGGTAAGGTCATGGGTTCCGCCCTCGGCGCATTTTTCGCCAGGATCGACCTGATCGGCCCGGTAACGGCGTTTGCACTTACGGCAATCGACCATCGGATCCGTGAAGGTATACTCGTGACCGGAGTATTTGAGCACCAGGCGGTTCATGAGGATGGCGCAGTCGAGACCTTCCATGTCGTCCCTCTCGTAGACCATTCGGCGCCACCATGCGTGTTTGACGTTATTTTTCAATTCCACGCCGAGCGGGCCGTAGTCCCAGGTTCCCTGGAGGCCTCCGTATTGGCTGCTCCCCTGGAAGATGAACCCACGCCGTTTGCAGAGAGAAATGATTTTTTCGAGGTCGACGGTGGACATGTTGATTCTCCTGTGTTTTCGCCTCCATGGCAGGAGGCCGACTAGACGCCAAGCTCCATTATACGAGCTCGGCCCTTGGTATTCAACTGCCGCCAAAAAACGCGAGTTGTTGAGCGGATACAATTCGGGCGCCTTCTCATGATACCGGGTTCGGGGGTATAATCCCGGGCATGAAACCGTCTACCATCAATCCTTCAGTCGTCTGTGTCTATTGCTCTTCCAGCATGGATGTTTCCCCTGCCATCAAAGCAGCCGGAGCCAGGGCTGGAAAACTTCTCGCGGACCATGGTCTGGCGCTTGCTTTTGGCGGAACTAGCTGCGGGCTGATGAAACTCACCGCCGATGCGCACAAAGCCGCGGGCGGCCGTCTGATCGGAGTCGTTCCCGAATTCATGGTTGAAAAGGGAATTCGGCATCCGGACCTCGACGAGGTGGTAACCGTTCCCGACATGGCAACCCGAAAAGCCCGGATGCTGGAACGGTCTGGTGCCTTCCTCGTGCTGCCCGGCGGAATCGGGACTTACGACGAATTTTTCGATACTCTGGCACTGAAGCAGCTTGGAAAACACAGAAAGCCGATCGTCCTTCTTGACACTGAAGGGTATTTCGTCCCGTTGCTGAACATGCTTCAACACGGGGTCATCCAGCACACTCTCCGCGGGGAGCACATGAAGCTGTTCTCGGTGGCCGGAACACCCGAAGAGGCGATCGTCAGATTGCTGGCGGGGTGACCCTTTAATACCAATCCCAGTTAAACAAAACGTACCAGAGATCAGCGATCAGAGATCAGGGGTAAGGGATAAGGGAAAAGCCCGTTAAAAAGTATTTACTCAATAATTCGGGGAAACTCAATGATTCCTGGCGCAAGAGATTTCTCCCTTCGATCGAAATGACAGCATCGTTTGTCATTCCGAACGAATGTGAGGAATCGTAAGTGTTTAGCCTGCTGAAGTGAATACCTCGAACCCTCGCTCAAACAGACACTTTGGAAAATTTACATGCCAATTATCGAGAAGTGGGCGTAACGTTGATCCGATCTGCGTTTGTGGCTTTTTGACTTCAGACCGCTAAACTCATACCATTTTTGATT
>MNYA01000129.1 GCA_001872985.1 bacterium CG2_30_54_10
TTTCAAAGCAGCCATTGAAACATGAATTTAGTGAAGTTTGGCAGTCACGCCCCGAATTATTGAGTAGATACAAATTAGCTGGTAGTGGCAATAGTCGCGATCGTGCCTGGGTAAGTGAAAGCTGGTTCATACCCTTGAAATTTTCCATTGATAGGGCTATACTTGTTTAACTTTCGAGGCACCATAGGAGCCGGTAATGCCCATAAAAAAAGAACTGCTGGAAATCCTCGCCTGCCCTGCCTGCCATGGAGAAATCGTCCACGACGAAGAGCGCGACACCCTTGATTGCCTGAAATGCCATCGTCGCTATCCCATCAAGGACGACATTCCCGTCATGCTGATCGACGAAGCCACGATCCCAGAAGAAAAAAAGAAATAGGCCTTTCGTGAAACCCGAAATCTTCGTAAACCTTTCATTCGATCACCTGTCCAATGAAGACCTTGATTTCCTGGCAATCCAGGGCCTTCACCCCGAACTTTATTTTTCAGCCGATCATATCGACAACCTGACCGAGGAACACCGCCGGCGAATCCTGGGCGAACTAAAAAACCGTGGGTTCCGCCCAAGCCTGCACGCCCCTTTCTACGACCTCAATTCAGGCGCACACGACTCGAAGCTGAGGGCGATTGCCCTCGAACGCCTGAACTGGGCGCTTGATGCAGCCCAAGCTTTCCGCGCCGACCAGATTGTCTGTCACCCCGGTCATGGGCCTTGGGTCCTCGGACGGCAATTCCCAAACTGGCTGGAACGCGCTCGGAAGACCTTGTCCGAAGTCGTGAAACGTGCAGGGGAGCTGAATCTGCGGATCGCCTTCGAAAACATCTACGACACCGACCCAGCCGACCTGCTCGAGCTCCTGCGTGCCTTCCCTGAAAAACACGTTGGCTTCTGTTTCGATCTGGGGCATTTCAACCTGTTTTCGCAGGCAGCAATGAAGGTCTGGCTCGATGCTCTGGGGCCCCGGCTCTTCGAATGCCACATCCATGATAACCTTGGCGCCGAGGATGATCACATTGCCATCGGTGACGGTAATGTCAATTTCTGTCCGCTTGTACAATGGTTGAAGATCCAACCCGGACTTCCCCGGCTCACCCTTGAAATGGAACAAAAAACTCACGTTATCAAATCCGTGGCGCGAATCCGTGAGTGGTTCGCGCCGGCTCCGGAGTAGGCGACCGAGAAATTTCCACCCTGATGGCACATTAACATTATCAGGGTGACGCAAGAATTGAGGTGATGGGGTGGTCTCCAAGAGAGGGATGATCCTTGGGATGGTGATTTTGGTATCCCTGATCCTGGGAGTTTTGATTTTTTCCTACAATTCCATGGTCCGGCAGCAGAATATCCGGGCGCACCATGAACTTATCGGGGAAGTGGCGGGGATGCTTGCCATGACCGGAGTTGGATTGTTCGCCGAAAAGATCGATTCCAGCGTCAACTCGATTATCATGACGATGGCGCCGGTGCTCCTCAGCAGTGTTCCTACCACATCCACGATTTCGGTCGGATCTTCCCATCCAACATGCGATCAAATGCGAAAAGATTTCGATCTTCTTCTGGGGCAGCTTTCACATCTCACAGATAATTCGGTGATCCCGGCAAGAACTCCCCGTTGCGTCTCAATGGATGTAAGTTTTGAAAGCATCCGACAGATTTCTCCGAGCACCAACTCAGACCAGTTCAGGGCAGGGCGTGATCCGGTCGAAAAGGTGGGCGAGATCGTGATTTCCTGCACGGTTGAACACCGCGGCGTGGGGCGAAAAGCCCAGATGCGCCGCCAGTTCCGCGTTGTCAGCTTGGTGCCAGGCCCCTTCTGTAGATTTTCGCTGTTCGTCCCCTTCACTCCCTGGGCCTACTCATACAATTCTCTCGGGGTCAAATACAACGGAAAGCCCGATCCTACCTACACGCATCCCTTCCCGACACCACAAAATTTTACCAACCCCTTGAAAATCTACAATGGAACCGCTTCCTTCGCAACAACTGGAACCGCCAACGACCGGCAGGATCTTCAGAACCGCGGCTGGATCTTTCTTGGGCCGAGCCGCGAACCGAGCACCGGAACAGTGATGCTGCGACTGCCCTCGGGTTTCGATCCCGATACGGGCGGCCATTTCCTTTTTTGTCTTCCGCCGAATATTGTTTCCGGCAAAGAGACGGTCCGCCCGGAAAGAATCGAAGACACCGTGAATTTCAACATCCCGGTTCCTCCTGCTGTTGCGTCATTCATGATTGGCGGCCTTTTTCAGGGATTTTTCACCTTTGACCCAGGCCTTCCCGCACCAGATCAGCAGAAAGGCGCGGCAGGCTTTAAGTTTCCATCAGGCCTTTACCTTTGGAATGGCTTGGTTTTAAATCCAAGCATTCCGTGGGCTCAAAGCGATCGCTGGTTGTGTGCATCTTCATGGCTGTATCCTTTCGGTGACCGCGGAAACCCATCCAGAACCTTGATGATCGGCCCCGTTCTTGCCGGCTTCCTGAAATTATATTTCGTGAAATCGATTCCCCCCAACTGGAAATTTAATTTCCAGGCAATAGATGCGCCCCAGTACAATCCTGCATCAATGGTCGATGGAAATATGGGAATGAAGTACAAGGAACTGTTCAGAATCCCCGACGACACCGCAGCCAATGCGGGTTACACTAGCTACACCCGAGTTATGCCATGCAACCTGGATGTCAAACCATCCGCGTATCCCCCAACGGCCGGCATCGCCTTCAACGTTCTTTTCGATTTTATGAAGTATCCACCAATCGGCAGCGGCTATCCCGCTCTTGATGAGGGAAGCCCTGCCCTGGGAGCCTTCACGAACCCGTTTTTCGTTCCGAACGCAGCCGAGATGCGGGCCCCATCCTCCGGAATCCCGGGGCTCCACCCGTTTGAGGATGTAAAAATCCTGTTCACCGAATCCGGGGGTTCCGATCCGGCCGTAAGTCCTGACAACTGCTATTTCTCCGGAAATCTCTTGAACTTTCGTTTTACCTCTGAAAATCTTCTCGGGCGCGTGACCCATCATCTGAACCTCGGGGAGTGTACCTCCCAGATTGAAGAAAACAGCCAACTCAAAGACTTTCTTTTCAGACCGGCTGTGGCCGCTGATAACGCCCCTTCAGGGCCAAACTGGCTGGTGCCGAAACGGTCGGGAATTTTCTACATCAAGCGAAGATCCGGGGCAAGCACGGGCGGAGAACGTCTGAAGCTTCCCGGTAAAATCTTCCTGACCCGCGATCTGACGATTATCGTCGAAATGGGAGACCTTGAGATACCCGACAGAATCGAGAGCAAAAAAGTCGGCGACGCCCCGGAGCACTTGTGCTCGTTGGTCGTGCTCGACGGAAGCCTTTTTCTCGGAACCACGGACGAGATCGATGCCTATCTTGTCGCCTTGAACCCAGGGCCGGGCGGCGGGAAAGGCGGAGGAAAGCTCTTGTCATCAAGCCCTTCCCCCGGTTCGGTCCGGAGAATGAACATTTTCGGAGGACTCGCTATCTGGGAAATGGGGCTTTACCAAAATTCCCCGGAGCGTACCACCATGACTGATTTTACCGACGGCGGCCTGATTCAATTCAACCCGCGATTCAATCCCAGTTCCGAGCTTTACCCAAATTCCCGCACCTTCATAATGGAAGAAAAGGCCAGTCAATTGATTGTCACCGGGGCCGAATGATGGCAAAGCAGGTGGCCTTCATGCTCCAAAGACGGTCCGGTTTTTCCATTGTCGAAGTGCTTGTGGCTTTGGCGGTCATTTCCCTTGCCCTCGGCCCCTTGATCAACCTCCTGAGTTCGTCGAATCGTGCCAGCAATGCATCGATTTACGAAGTCATGGCTGTCCATTACGCCTCCGAGTTGGCCGAACAGCTCGAAAGACTTTCGGGAAAACTGGGTGAAATTCTTGCGGATGCCCGAATCAGAACGGGCAATCCCGGCCTGACCCTCGAGGATCTCCTTACTGACAACGGCTTCACTAATGAGCTTCGGGCACATAACGACCAGCCACGAGCGGTTCCGTTTCAAGCCCAGGGAATTCCGCTGGAGGTTTCCCTTTTCGTTTCCTCTCTCCACCAACATTTCACCGAGCGGAAGTTCGACCTCCGGCAACTGAATAATTCAGCCACGACCTGGCTCAAAACAGGCCGCTATTGGGATGTAAAAATCACTTTCTGTTGGCGGATCATGTCTTCTGATGCTCCGGACAGCCACAAAGCCGAGTTCTCTGTCATTCTGAAGGAATGAAAAAGTGATATACCACGGAAATCGTTATTGGGGCTCCAGGCGTGGGTTTTCTTTCGTTGAGATCATGATTGTGACTATTCTTTCCGCCATGATTATCATATTCGTCCAATCGTTTTTTTCCCAGGGCGTAAAGAACACCTTGAAAGGCACGGATACCCTCGAATCAATCAGGGCAGCCAGCCTCCTTTTTTCCCAGATCCGCAAGGATTTGATGGCCTGTCAATCGATTCAGACAGGAGCTGCTTCATTGACAATGGGTGTTAACGCCGTTGACCTTCCTCCGGGGTTTCCTGTCTCTGATACAATAACTTTCTGCGCCAGAAACGCTACCACCACTTATACATTAGTCACCGCCCCGAGAGGCAAGTATATTCTTCGGGTTTTCACGCCGACCGTGGGCTCAACTGAAACCAAACAGTTCGGTGTGCCGAGAATCAAGCGTTTCGAGGCAACCCAGATATGGAAAAGGTATCGGATCCAAATTTTTCCCCTTCCGATCAAAAGTCCTACCCTGAAGCAGGGTCAGGTTCTCGTCAACGTCATCGTGGATTCCGACGATCGACGGATAGTAACCAAAGAATTGCAGTTGTCATCGATTTTTGTTTCCCAACAGATGTATCCCTCGAATTGGAATTATTTTTTTCCCTGAACCGGAATTGCCGGAAAAATTTGTAACCTGTGTGTGAAATGTTGCATAATGAACTTTGAGCAAACAATGAAAAGGGGGTGGCCAATACAAAAGTAGTAGATCG
>MNYA01000122.1 GCA_001872985.1 bacterium CG2_30_54_10
CAATCCGGCGAGGTAAGCTCCGTAAATGTTTGGATCGTAGAAAACGCCGGCGCATCGCGTTGGGATCAAGCCCCTCATTTCAGGATCAACCCAGCTTGCAGGAATCGGGGCTGCCTCGAAATACTCGGTTCCGGCCATCCAGCCATGAAGAAGGCCGGCAATTACCGCTGCGCCGCAAACCGAAAAAGTCAGGTCTTGCTCCGCGCCGAGGTAGCGTATTCCCGCTGCCAAAGCCACTAACCCGATAACTTTCACGAATCCCGGAACCGAAACCGACGGATCGACTGAAAAAAAAGCTGAAATCCCCAGCGCTGCAAGCCACAGGAGGGTAAGGCGGAAAAACCATTGCGAGAGCTTGTTGGCCTGTCTGAAAGACTGCCCCCCCACCAAAAACAAAAGCAGCAGGACCGCAAGCATTTGGTGGATGGCCACAGTGAACGGCTCGTTCAGAAAATAGAAAAATGGAACGGCCAGAACGAGATACGCCGGCCAGAAATATGTGATCAACCTGATGAAGGTTTCCATCGGATCAACGCCTCGAATGTGGAAAATAAGGAGCAGGGAAAATAGGGCTGGGGTGTTTGGGAGGCAGGGATTCGGGAAGGAGGTGACCTTCGCGTAATGTGGCGGTGCATTCCCAAAAAAAGGTCATGCGAATACACGTTGATCCCCTGAATTGGCCGCTATCAGCAACGATTAGCTGTCATTTCGACCGAAGGGAGAAATCTCTTGCGCCAGGAATCATTGAGTTTCCCCGAAATTTTGAGTAGATAGAATTTTCCAAGAGATTCAATCAACCGACTCGCACTGTTCGAAAGCATTTGAACGACAAATTAACTTCAGGGCTGAAAGGGCTCAGTTGCTGAGGTTGAAGCTGAGGTTGAGACTGATGTTGAAGCTGATGTTGAGGTTGAGGTTGAGGTTGAAGCCGAAGCTGCGGTTGGGGCTTGGTCGGGTTCGGTGACAGGTGTGGCCGAAGACCCCGATGCGGTCGGAGACAATGTTTTCGTCTCAGCCATCGCAGGGGTTGCGTCTGTGTCGGCTGTTTCGGACGCCCCCGCAATTTCAGAAGTGGCCGCCGTTGCAGGCCCTGCTACCCCTGCGGACCGCCCGTCTTTCATCGATACACCACCGGCTTCAGCCGATGATGCCGATGATGCCGATGATGCCGGTGATGCCGATGGCGCCGGTGATGGCGCCGGAATGGATGCGGAACCGCTCGCAGCTTTCTCCAGAATGATCCACTGTTTTGCCAGATCGGACATCACGAGTAGGCAGTTTCGGTAGTGGTTATAGCCTTCGACCGGGTCATAGAATTTCCGGTTTACCTTGAAACGATCGGCGAAAAGCAGGATCGAGCCTTTCTGCGCGAGCGAAGATGAATACTCCATGCACCCGCATTTGTACTCGTATGGCTTCGACCAGGGAACCCATTTGAAGCCCGCGGGAATTTCGATCAGAATGGAATTCCCGGTCTCTTCAGTGGCCCAATACTCCAATGGCCAGGTCCGGCTGGCGAGGCTCGCTGAGCTGGAATTGTAATGAACCCAGAGATTCTTGAAAGCGAGCAGTTGATCGGATGCCTGGATCGCCGCGTCGGGGATCTTGTATCTGAGCGTCAGCGCGACCGGCGCCTGAAGATCGTCGAGATCGGAAAACGCGAAGCCAAGCATCACCGCTTTGGGGTGGATGCGCTTGACCATTTTCTCCGCGAAATTCTGCTTTTCTTGTTCTTTCGTTGCTCGCAGCGTTCGCAGACCGCTTTCCCCGGGCCCGCGCGGTCGCCGGATCTCAGTGACTTCCATGCTGCCATCTTCCTCGAGGCGTGCGAAGATGCTTGTCTGAGTGATGTTGAACTCGCTGCCGCCTTCGGGAAGAGTTTCCAGGACGAACTCACCGCCCTTGAGGAAAACCGCTCTGGCACCCTGGAACGAAACCGACAAATGCCCAAACGGCAGATAATCGTTATCCAGGGCCGTGTAGACCGACACCCCGTCAAGCTCGATTTTGAGAAGGCCGTAGGAAGCCTGGCCCATGTTGGGAACCTGGGGAATGAACTCATCCGCTCCCCAGTAATTCACGAATCCCACCTGGGACGCGATTCCAAGCTTCTTCAACGCAAAATACATCAGACATACTCGGGCAAGATTGCTTCCATAGCGTTTTTGAAGTGCAACATCGGTCGAAATAGGAACCACTCCGCTCATGTCGTAACAGGAGATCGGCAACAGCCGTATCTTCTTCAGGATGGCATCATGCACCTTTCGGACTTTCGTGCTAGCGCTGTCGCTTTCCACGATTCCGATTTCCTTCAAGAAGCTGTCCAATAGTGCGGGGAGCGGCGCCGCCTTCTCCAGAGCGCCCTCGAATTCCTTGCCGATGGTCTTCCAGTCGGATGCCGGAAATACCAGAATCCGGGGAAACACCCGGCTCGTGGACGGCATGTTCTGCTCCGGGATGAACCCTTTTGGTTCTCTGAACGTCCAGCTCAGGGTCTTCACCTTCGTGACCGGGTCAACCTCTTCCTTGGCGGTGGGAAGATTGGCGCCATTCCAATGAAGTTTTTCGACGATCATGTTCGCCTTCTCGGGGAAGCTCACCGCGAACTCAGAACGCAGAACCGGCTCGCGCTCGCCGAACACCGTATCGATAAGATAAGGGTAGAGCGCGGTCGGGGGTATTGTCTTGAACCGGATCGCGATGTCGATCACGCTTCCCAGATCCACTTTTTTCATTGCGAACTTGCTCTTCCGTTGCTTGTCGTATTCAGGGGTCGATGAGTAAATCGATTCGTCCGAAACGGCGTCGTCCGTCAGATGGAAAATTCTTCCGTCGGGCGCGTAGGTGTGAGCGAACACCAGCTCGAACTTCTCCCTGTCGATCTGGTAATAGCGCCCCCGGTTGGCCATGTCCAAGCCGGGCTCCTTGAAAATACGCAGTATTTCGCGTTTTTCGTAAAGGACCGAACCGTCAGCCTGGAAGGCGAAGTTCCGGTTGTTGTACAAGGTCACGTAATCAGCATCGGGAAACTCCGACGCTTCTGGAAGATGCTTCAGGATCGAAACCAAAAGCGGATCCGTGAGGCTTGCCACGTTGGAATATTGGTCTCCAGGGCGGACTTTTGAGATGGTTATATGTGACACTTCCGAGGCAGGCCAGGAAACGGCCTTCCCATCGACCTCGTTGAAATACACCGTGGTAGGATCAACACGGTTGAGGGATCCGACGTGCTCCTCACCTTCATTTAAATAAAGGAAGTCGGCAAACGCCTGAGCGCTTGCCAAGACAGTCATGGCGGCCACCAGCAGCATCGGTAGCATCCGCAGCATCGGCATCGGCATCGGCATCGGGCATCCTCTCGATTCTTTGGGGCATTTGCTTGAAAAGAAGGAATTCGCCCCTCCTCCCCCGCGTTCGAGAGAGGGTCGGGGTGAGGGCTCCCAGGGTTTCCGCGAGTCATTGAGCTGATGCGGCATCGGCGAAATCAGCATGGATTTTTTCATTTTTTCCCCTCCTTTCCAGGCGATTGTTCAAGGAATATCCGTTCTTCGGTCGACCTGGCGATGCGCTCCAGATCATCTTTGTATGACTTGTAATTTTTGACTGGTATGATCCGTTTTGGGAAAGCCAGTTTGCGGCGAAGCAGGATCTTGTCGCCCTGCTGGTCGTAGGTAAGTTCGAATTCCACGTAGTGGCTCTGCACTCTGAGCGGGGGCGGAAGATACTTTACCGAAAAACCTTTTGGAAGCGTAATTGAAACATTTTCCACCCTAAGTTTTGTTGTGGTGTATGCGATGTCGTATTTCCGCTCCTTGAGGCTCACCTCGGCAAATCGCATTTTGAAAAACGGAATCTCAAAAACGAGATATGACCCCGAGCGCGGCGCAAAACGGTTTAGCGTATAGCTGGTATGAACTTTGAACGGCGTTGAAAAATCGAGCGGGTCCGAGTGGGAAGCCACGTCGAGAACGTAGTCCGCTGTTAGCCCGGCCACAGAGCGCTTGACCTCACGGACGTATTCCTCCGGTTTGAGATTCCTGGTTGAATAGCGCGAATCCGACTCGATCGAACCGTTCTGGGTCGATTGGTAATCCACCTTGAGAGTTCCATCGGGAAGGAGAACCAAGTCGCGCTGTATCTCGGTCATGTTGTCCTCCGGCGGGGGAACAGGTATTGACGCAAGTTCGCCCTTCATCGGGTTGTCGCAAACCGTGTCGTGATCGTCATCGCGAAAATATGGATACCGATAGTCGGTGGCGGTCGAGTCGAGATAGAAGATTCTTCCATCAAGGCGAACCTGGGTGATGCAATGGTTCGCGTCGAATATCGGAAGCTCTCGGATAGCCCGACCCGCGGTGTTGGTGCGTATTCCGACGGGATAAGCCTCGACGCCGAGATGACCGAGCATGGTGGCTAGAAGCATCCCCTTGTCGGTACAGTCCCCGTAACGGTTTTTCAAAGTCTCCTCGGCGGGGTGCCCGACCTGATTACTCGCCAGGTTGCCTTTGATCGAGATATAGCGGATTTCCTTCTGACAGAACAAATATAGCCGGGCGATCTTTTCATGGATATCCCGGGCCCTCTCGATCAGCTCGTCAACCTTTTTCTTTACCAGGTCGGTGAGCTTGAACCGCTTCTCGAACATCGGTTTCAACCGTGTGAACATGTAATTCCAGTCTTTCTGGAGGCTGAAAACCACGCTCGGGAGAACGTCCCGCGTGGGTGGCATGTAAGGCTCGGAAATGATCGGAGCCATATCGGTGAATTTCCAAGAGTAGGTTGTGGTGTCTCCTTCGGAGGTGATCTTTGGTTTTGTCTTTCCCGGGGGGCAGTTCGGAGAAAGGAAATAAAGAGGCTTGTCCTTTGGCATGGTTACCCGCAGAATCG
>MNYA01000053.1 GCA_001872985.1 bacterium CG2_30_54_10
GTCAGGGTCAGAGTCAGGGTCAGAGTCAGGGTCGACCTGGGAGGTTTCGGACGGTTCGACCACCAGGATTTTCGATCGTTTGGTCGTCTGCTTTCCGCTTCCCGAAGCCGTCAAATGCCTTGTGGATGTCCCCGAGCCGGTAAGGTTGGCGGCTTCCGGAATGCTCACCAATGGGGTAATCATCGTGATGATCGGCCTGGACTCCCCAAGCCTCCAGGGAATCAGCGCGGTCTACATCCCCGATCGAAGCGTCATCGCGCATCGCGTTTGTGGAATGGGTCATTTCAGCCCGTCCATGGCGCCGGCAGGCGGATCCACCCTGATTGCAGAGATCACTGGCAGACCCGGGAACGGAGTCTTCGAAATGAATGATGAGGATCTAACCAAGCAAGTCGTAGGCGACCTTTCGAGGCTAGGTTTTTTCAGCGCACGAAATGTCGTGACCACCGAAGTGCGAAAGTTTCCGAATGGTTATCTCGTGGATACCCTCGGATATTCAGTGCGATTGAAGCTCATTCACGAGCATTTCGAGTCGATCGGGATCCATTTGTGCGGCCGTTTTGGTCAGTTTGAATATATCAATATGGATGAGACACTCCGTCGGGCCTGGAGCCTCGCGGACAAGCTCAATCAGATATGATTCCAGATGTCGCTATTCTAGCCGGGGGATTGGCCACCCGACTTGGGGATATCGCGAAAGCGATTCCGAAATCACTTTTGGAAATCGCGGGAAGGCCTTTCCTTTTCCATCAATTCGATCTTCTGGAGAAAGAGGGTGTTAGGAAAGTCGTCATTTGCGCCGGTCACCTCGCCGGCCGGATCAGTGAAGCGGTTTCTGCCGGGCGTCCCTGGAGTTTCGATGTCGGATTCTCAATCGACGGGCCGGCCCTCCTCGGAACCGGGGGGGCTATTATTCAGGCTCTTGATAAGCTCAGCGACCCGTTCTTCGTGATCTACGGCGATTCGTATCTTCCGGTTTCACTGTTCGCAGCCGCTGATGCTTTTCCTCCGGAAGCTCTTTCGTTGATGGCGGTTTTCAAAAATGACGGGCGGTTTGACAAAAGCAATGTCTATTTCGAGAGCGGTCGGATACTGGTTTACAACAAAAAAAAGCCGACCACCGCGATGCGGCATATTGACTACGGGCTAAACATTTTCAGAAAGGCTGCTTTTGATGAAGCCCCTCGAAAAGAGGCATTCGATCTATCGGACCTTCAGACCCAACTTGCCCGCCGCGGAAAACTTGCAGGCTGGGAATCAGCGGAGCGGTTCTTCGAAATCGGATCGAAGGCCGGGCTCGAAGAGCTTCGGAAGATGTTGTCCAAATGTCCGGAAGCGAGATGAAATAATGTGAATCACAATGCATATATCGACGAGTATTTTCAGGTGGCGTCAACCATAATCCAGAGGGTCGACAGGAAGGCGGTGGCTGACCTTCTTCGGTGCCTCATCGATTTGAGGGCTCGCGGCGGCCGACTTTTTATCCTGGGAGTAGGTGGAAGCGCGGCGAACGCATCACACGCGGTCAACGATTTCCGGAAGATTGCAGGGATCGAGGCATATACGCCCACCGACAATGTTTCTGAGCTGACTGCACGCATCAACGATGAAGGCTGGGAAAGTGTTTTCGTCGAATGGCTGAAGGGGAGCGGAATGTCGGCCAACGACGCTCTTTTCATCTTCTCGGTCGGCGGTGGAGATCTCGAAAGAAACATAAGCGTGAATCTCGTCAGGGCTCTGGACCATGCCAAGAATGTGGGCGCAATGCGGCTGGGAATCGTCGGCCGTACCGGTGGCTATACCGGGAAAGTGGCAAATGTCTGCGTGATCGTTCCTCCGGTCGATCCCGAAATGATTACTCCCCAGACGGAGGCTTTCCAGGCGGTTGTCTGGCACCTGCTTGTATCGCATCCGGCCTTAAGAACGCATGAGATGAAATGGGAATCAACGAAAAGAAAGCCCGATTCAAAATGATCGGTTCCAACAATGGAAGGGGGGGAATCTTCCTCGATCGTGATGGGGTTATCAATAGGAATATCCTGAACCCGCAAACGGGTGAGTTCGAATCCCCGGCGGCCGTCGGAAATCTTTCCTTCTTTCCCGGAGTAGCCGAGGCTTTGCGGGGCATGCGGTCGCTCGGATTTTTTCTTATTTTGATTTCGAACCAACCCAGTCATGCAAAAGGAAAGGCCACGATGGCCGAACTGGATGCGGTTGGCGATGCCGTTAAGCGAACTCTCGATGATTGGGGGGTTCCCCTTGACGGGTATTACTATTGTTACCATCATCCCAAGGGGATCACTCCAGGTTTTTCAAAGCACTGCGAATGCAGAAAGCCCGGAACCCTTTTTGTGGATGAAGCATGCCGGCGCTTTGAATTGTCCATCGGCCGTTCCTGGATCATCGGCGATCGTGAAACCGATATCCTTTGTGGCAAGGCAGCGGGTCTCAAAACAATTTTAATTCTGGATCCAACTTCAGCGGATCGGCGAGGAGATACCGATCCGGATTATTCAGCGCCCACCTTGTTGGACGCGGTGGATATAATCAGGAGGAATATCGTATGACGCCGATTTCGACGATTCAGATCCCGAAAACTTCGATGCCAAAAATTCCAAAAATCAAAATTTTCGCTGATGGAGCAAATTCCGATGCGATGAAAGAGTTATTTCAAAAAGGCTTCGTCACTGGTTTTACGACCAACCCCACACTGATGAAGCAATCCGGTGTCAGCGATTACGCAAAGTTCGCACGCGAACTACTTGACGAGATAAAGACGCTTCCAATCTCATTTGAGGTGCTTTCCGACGATTTTCCCGCCATGGAAAAGGAGGCCCGCCAGGTAGCTTCCTGGGGGTCGAATGTTTACGTGAAGATTCCGATCACGAACACCTGCGGGGAATCTTCACTTCCGCTGATCCGGAAACTCTCACACGATGGGCTGCACATCAATGTCACGGCCATCCTGGCGCTCGATCAGGTCCGCGGCGCGGTCGAGGCGCTTCCCGACAAAATCCCAAACATCATTTCAGTGTTCGCGGGTCGCATCGCCGATACCGGGCGCGATCCAGTCCCCGTCATGAAGGAATCCGTCGCGCTCGCGAAAGCGAAGCCTGGAATCGAAATTCTGTGGGCTTCCCCGCGCGAATTGCTCAACCTCTTCCAGGCGGCTGAGGCGGGTTGCCACATCATCACGATGGCCAACGATCTTCTGAAAAAGATTCCAATGATCGGGAAAGATCTTTCCCAACGATCTCTCGAAACGGTTCAGATGTTCTTTAATGATGCGAAAGCCGCAGGTCTGTCGCTTTGATAAAATGTAAGAGTTTAGTGGTGATATCAGGGAATTCCTTCGCCGGTCGCATCCGGGGGAAATCTTTTTTCCTGTCGATGGGTATCCGAGACCTGCATCAATGCAACAAAAGAAGGGTTCCGAGGGTGTTCACCATCACCTTGGAGAAGGCGAGGGCCGGAATATTTCGTTCGAGGGGAAACGTCTTTTCCCGAAACCAATGTTAGAATGAGGAACGATAGGTTTCCTTGAGGAACCCAGGCGGATGTCGATCTTCAACCCAATCTTTCAGGCGCTCAACCAGGCACAGGCCCGTTACGTTGTTGTGGGAGGCATCGCGACGATTCTCCACGGTTACGTTCGCGCCACAACCCACCTGGATTTGATGGTTGACCTGCATACCCAGGAGGTGGAAAAAACCATCCGCGCTCTTTCCGGCTACGGTTTCCGACCTCGCGCCCCGGTTGACCCTCTCCAATTCGCACAGATCCCATCAAACGTCGCCTCTGGATTGAGGAGAAGGGCATGCAGGTTTTTTCTCTTTTCCATTCCCGAATCGTCGGCTTGACCGTTGACCTGTTCGCCTACCATCCGATTCCTTTAGATGCTATCTGGTCCCAATCGGAAATAATGGACTTGAATGGGGTTCCCGTCAGGGTATGCTCGATTGATGATCTGATCGAGTTGAAGCGCATGGCCGGTCGGCGGCAGGATTTGGCCGACATTGAAGAATTAACCAAAATCAAAGCAATCAGGAGGAAAAAATCCGGTGACTGAGAAAGCTGACTCCCCCTGACCGATAACTTGGTCGGCCGTTTCCGACGCACAACGCGAGATTTACCTCCAGGCTACGCCTGCGCAACGTCTTGCCTGGGCCGAGGAGCTTTTGGATTTGGCCCGAATGGCGGGGGTACTTCCCGAAAACCCCACATTTTCGGAGAGCCATGCTATCCAAGGGAACTGCAAAATCCGGTAGTGACAGCACATTAATTTATTTACCTCAGCTTACGCCGATTAACACCGGTTTCTGAATTACTACCCCAATTCATACCGAAGCAAGCAATAGGTTCTGACTAATTTCCATGGGAATAAGCTGAAGCTGGGAGCGTTTATGGCGAACGATTCTTTTGAGGAAGCTGCAGCATTTTTTGATGCCTCCCCTTGCTTGCAAAATCTATTTTACTTAATAAGGGAATATTGGAAAGTTACGGTCGTCATACGCGAACGCTCCCTCATCCCCTTCTTTCAAATACACCCCGAGTTGCGCCGGGGCGATCATCCATTAAACACTTCGTCAATGGATTCGGCGGTGATGATTCGGGTTCCCCATTCGAGCAGGGCTTCAGTTTCGGCACATCGAACGATCTTCCGATCGGCTGCGGAAATTTTTCCGAACTTGGCCTCGAACTGAGAAAGAATAAGCTTCACGAGGCCCTCTTTCTTTCCCTCTTTCTTTCCCTCTTTCTTTCCCTCTTTCTTTCCCTCTTTCTTTCCCTCAATCTTTCCTTTTCGTTTGCCCTCCCTCATGCCTTTTTGCTCGGCTTCCTTATACCACTTCTGGACGGTCTCCTGTAACATCGATTTTACCTCCTGAATGTCTTGAAATGCGGGAATCCGCTCGGGAAATTTTTGTCGTGGAACGAGCACTTCATTGAACCACGTTGCAAACGAACGGCTCAGTTCCGCTTGA
>MNYA01000366.1 GCA_001872985.1 bacterium CG2_30_54_10
TTTTTTCTCCCATAATCTCCATTTTCTCCCATTAACCTTTTCTTCAATTTTCCCAAACTACTAAACTCTTACTTTCTTTCCTTCCCCTCCAGATCTGCGTTAATCTGCGTTTATCTGCGGCAAAAAAATCCTTTCCTTATTTTCGATTTTTTCGTTTCCCCAGCTTTCTTCGTCTTTCTTATTTCAAACCGCTAAACTCTTACCGAATTTCGGAATTTCTTCCTCTCGATGATTTCGGGGATTCCTCACGGGCCATCAGATGGCCGCTTAAACATTTTGACCCAAAAATTACGGCTTTGCTTTCAAATTTATCAAACGGCTAAACTCTTATCACCTGTTTACTTTTTGTAAACATTATCAGAAGCCCGGCGGGCTGCCTGAAGGGAATTCAAAATTGGACGGGCCCTTTCCGCCGATCCCGAAAGATTCCCGGCGAATGCCGCATTATAAACTTCATGCTCCAGCTCGGCAAACCCACTTTCGCTTTCCGAGGCCCAGAGGCCTGCAGAAATCAGGCGCCGATGAAATTCACGGGGTGTTTCCCAGGATTTTCGTGGGATCGGAAGCTTGCGTGCCCAGTCCCGGTACCAGTCGGGAAGCCAGCCTCCAAGTTCGGCAACCGCTTCCCTACGCCGATCCCTTCGCATTTTCAACCCCACTCCGACGGCGAGAATTACCAAGAGAAAACCGACAACATGGAACCCACGGGGGGCAAAGGGTCGGGAGATTACCTGGTACAATTTGGCAAAACCTGCCATTTGTATGTTGCTGTCAAAACGGTAAACGTAGTTGAACCAGAACCCTTCGAATCTTTCCCATAGCTCCACTCTGCCGAACCATTGATTCTGTGCGGATGCTTGTTCCGAACCTCCGGGTGGCGTGGGATCGAACGGAACCCAACCTCGATCGGGGAAGAAGACTTCAGCCCAGGTATGCGCATCACGCTGTCGAACGGTGAAAAATCCACCGTAATCATTCCATTCCGTCAGGAGATATCCATTCACCGGCCGGGCGGGAATATTGAGATTTCGCAACATCAGAACCAGCGCGGAGGCGAAAAGCTCGCAGTTCCCGGATCCCCGGGTCACCAGGAAGGTTGAGACAGGGTCGCGCACATTCTGGCTCTGCTGCTCGAGGGTGTAAGAAAAGTTGCGCCGGAGAAAGTTGGAAATCGCTGAGACCGCCTGAAAAAGAGTCTTGGAATCCTTTGTTACCTCCAACGCCAGATCCTGGATGGAACCGCCGCTGTTGCCAGGATCCAGGAATGGGCGGGTGAATGCCGGGAAAGCGGCCGAAGCGAGATCCACGTCATTGATGTGCGGAGGGCCGAGCTTGGTCCGGCACTGGTAAATCTCAACACCGCCATAGCGGGCCGGAACCCCCAAAGTTCCGTCCGAATCAATCGAAATGTATTGGGTTGACGAGCGCAATCTCATGGCCTGAGTCGGCAGGAAAAAGATCGGAGGGTCGATGCTTTCGAGAAGGAATTCTAATTCGAGTTCGGGCCGCGTATCATTCTTGAATTCCTGAATCTCGATCTCTCCCCCGGCACGCCTTAGGTTGAATGCCATACTGCGATATCCGGCACGCGACCAGGAGCCGTTGTGGTAGGAGACGAAACTGCAACCGCGCAAAGCGGTATTTTGAAGGAGCTGGAGCATCTTTTTGTGGCGCGTCTCTGAAATTACCGGCTGAACACGCATTACGACCATCGGGTTGTTTTCGAGGATTCCGCTTTCCCCGAGTTGGAGGGTTTCGGAAAAACCGGTCAAACGCCGTTTGGCTGCCCCGGAAGCAATCCCGAGAACGTCAGGTCTGGGCATCAGGTAAAACAAACCGACCCAGAAAATCAAAAAAATAAACGCCCCGCGGACTACCGCCCCCCAGAAAGACAGACTTCCAAAAGCTGGAGTACGACCATGGTAGCGGCGAAAATTCCCTCCAAGGGAAGGCGCCTCCGGAGGGTTGTCCGCCAGAAGCGCCAGCGAGAAAAGAAGAGTTACCACAAAGGGCGCCAGCGCCAGAGGAAATAGAAAGTTCACGCTCATGGCGGCGACCGCGAGGACGATCATTCCAGAAATGACCAACCCCCGTTTCGCGGACGATTCGTCTTCCATGGCCAGCCATTGCATTCCCATGATCCCGCAAGCAAACTGGGTCAAGGCAACGATCCCAGGCGTTCCCTTCCCCCAGAGGAAAACAGCCCAACCAAAGAAACCCAAAGTGCCTAACGGAGCCAAACGCTGAAGTAACCTGAAGGGCGCTCCCCAGAGCGCAAGCAACAATCCACAGCCGATCGTTCCGACGGCGAAATGCGAGGCAAAACCCGTTGTCAAAAAGCAGACCGCGCCGGCAACCCCGGTGAATACGACGGCCCTGAAAGTCAATGCCGAAAGTCCATCCGTGGCACGGATCTCAACCCCGACCGCGTCCGCTTTCTTGGTCCCGTTCGTGGACAATTTAGCGGTCAAATTAGTTGTCAAGTCATCGACCAAACCCGTGGTCAAGTTCCTGGATCCGATTGCGGTTCCGCCGGTTTTATCGCCCGAATGGCCGACAAAATGCCAGCCCCGCTGAATCTTGGAAGCGCTCATGCTTGGAATTCCATCGTTTTAAAAACCCCGACACTCTTCAAAGGTCAGATCCCCCGAAACTCTCCGGGCCGACTCGAAGAACGCCTTCCTGGCCAAGCCCACCCATCGGAGGATGTGAGGCCGGGCCGGGTTGAAGGATTGCCAACCAGCGCAAGAGTCGCGTGCAGCCGCAAGGATCTCGGACGGCTACCCATCCTGGAATGGCCCCTGGCTCAGCGCACCAGGCAAACAAGGCCGTGTGCTGAGAACGTGCATGAAGGAACAACCCCGAAACCCGTTCCAAAAACAGTTCCAACTTCTCGCCCGCTTCGTACGCCGGGCCTGCCACTCTTGCCTCGCTTGCTCCGCGCGATCGGCCCGCTTTATCGGCCTCGCCAGTTTTCCCCGCTCTGTCTGGCTCATCTTTCTCTCCGGCCCCACCTTCTACGCCTGCTTTGCCTTGCCTGCCGGCTGCGGTCTCGGTGTCGAGCCAAACGCGGAGCGGTTCTTCTCTCGGAATTGCTTGTACAACCACCCATTCTCTGTCAGACCGGGATGAAATCACCCAATTGATGCATCTGCAATTCTGTCCGGGCTGGTAAGGCGAAAGCATCCAGAAATCCCCCGATTGGTCGAACATGTCGAGGCGACCGGATATCTGCGATTCGGCCGGACCCCTTAGGATCTCCGGCTTCGGGGCCGGAAAAGCCCATGCAACCCCGGCCGGCAGTTGAAGGGAAACACTTACCAGACCCAAGGGATAGCCGGAAACCAATTCAAGCCCATCTATCTCAAATCGCCCCCTTCGTTCGAGAAACAGGGAAATCGCAAGCCGGGCCGATCCCTTGAACCCAAGAATTGGAAGCAAAGTGCCACCAAGATTCAACAAAAACCTGTGCCGTCGGCCAGGCTCTTTTATGTTAAGATTCAACTCGACTTGAGAACCGGCAAAGCCTTCAGCCTCTTGTTCCCAAGAATATTCAAGGCCGAGAAGGTTCAATGTTCCCATTCCGACAGCTACTCCGACAAGTGAAAAGATGCCCGCCGAAAGCAGGAAGAGAAGATTGTTTCCGGCGTTGCTTGCCGCAAGCATGATGAAAATACCGAGCAGGGAGAAGGCTTTCCCCGAGAAAGAAAGGGAAACTCGAGGTCGGGAAGTCACTAAATCGGAACCTTCTGTAGGAGCTCACGCTCGATCCAGGCGGCCGGCGCACCCTCGAGAACCGAGTCATTATGGAGGAGGCGCAGAGCGAGCCTGTGTGCCAGGATGCTCGGGGCAAGCTCCTTGAGGATGTCGATGTCGACCCACTCCATTCCGCGTATGTAAGCCAGCGCCTGAGCCGCCCGCATCAGGGCGATGGTACCGCGCGGACTGATAGGGATGATCACTTCGTCGTGGCGCCGTGTTGCTTCGGCAAGTCTCGCCATATAGGAAAGGCATGGTTCGGGAACTTTGATTGCCCGAACCTGGCGCTGAACCTCAGTTACCTGATCGGGGGAAAAAATCGGCACGACTCCGGAAAGAAGAGGTTCATCGCGGGTTTCCCCCAGAATCCGGATCTCGGTTGCCCGATCTGGATATCCGATCGAAACACGCATTAGAAAACGGTCTCGCTGCGACTCCGGCAATGGATAGGTTCCATGATATCCTCGGGGGTTCTGGGTGGCGATTACCATGAAAGGCGCCTCAAGCGGATAGGTCTGCCGCTCCACGGTCACACACTCTTCATTCATGGCCTGAAGAAGCGCGCTTTGGGTCTTCGGAGGCGCTCGGTTCAACTCATCCGCCAGAACGAAATGCGCGAATATCGGGCCAGGAATGAACTCGAATGTTTCGGATCCACGACGGTAGATTCGTGTTCCGAGAATATCGGAAGGCAGCAGATCGGAGGTGAACTGGATCCGGGAGAAGGTTCCGTTCACGGCTCGTGCGAGCGCGAACGCCAATGTGGTTTTCCCGACACCCGGCATGTCCTCGATAAGCAGATGTCCGCCGGCAAAAAGGCAGGTGACGACTTTCTCCACGACCTCTGGTTTTCCAAAAAGTGTTGCATTGATGGTCTTAAGCAACTGCCGGAGCTTTTCGCGAATGCCTTTTTCTGATTCCATGACGATCCTTCCGATAATACCAACCACACAAAGGAACGACGCAAAATGAATGCGAACCCGCGTGAACTTGTTGGGACTGGTATAACACGACTATCCCGGTTTGCCAACGCTTATGAATGGTACCGTGACTGCCAAACTTCACTAAATTCATGTTTCAATGGCTGCTTTGA
>MNYA01000205.1 GCA_001872985.1 bacterium CG2_30_54_10
GCGTCGCAGCGGCTGGAAGCCGCTGCCGCTTTTTCGCTGGATTCCGACGGAACATTTCAAAGCAGGCATTGAAACATGAATTTAGTGAAGTTTGGCGGTCACGGCGCCGACGAAGCAATCTGGTTCAGCGGGATTGCTTCGCTTCGCTCGCAATGACATGAACCTATCAGTCAGGATTCCCCACTACCCGAGATTACAGTCAGGAGATGTCAGCATGTCAAATAAATTCAGTTCCAGAACCTGGATGCAACTGCTTTCCACCGTAAAAGCGGTACTGGTTATTTCGGTTCTGACAGTATTTTTGGGGATTCCCCAAACACTGCTCGCTGAATCTGCTTCAGCAATTTTAAAAGGTGCGCCCGAACAAGCTATCAGCGCCTGGGAAGCGGGCCTGCTTGAGATCACCTTTATCGATGTTGGGAAGGGCGATGCAATTCTTCTGCATCTACCGGACGGACGGTTTGCCATGATCGATACCGGTTACGAACAGACCGCCAAGAAAGTCGTGCAAACGATCCGGGCGCTGGGAGCAACCCGCCTCGATCTCGTCGTGCTGACCCACCATGATAAGGACCATGTCGGGGGCTACCCTCATATTGTAGAGGAGTTTCCGATTGGCAAGGTGGTTCAATCCTACGATTTCCGTGACAAGAAGAAGACCGTTCTTGTACAACCCGGAACAGATTTGGTAGACGAGGGCGGGGTGGTTTTGAGCGTTCTGGGTCCCTGGAAGTCCTATGAGGACGAAAATGATGCTTCCCTGGTCACGCGCCTGGCTTTCGGAAAAATCGCCTTTCTGTTTCCTGGCGATGTCGTCAATAAGGCACAATCGGACCTTCTGAATAGAAATCTGGATCTCCACGCTGATGTCTTGAAGGTTCCCCACCATGGAAGATATCTCGGTTTTTCACCGAGGCCTTTCTTCATGGCCGTCAAGTCGAGGTTCGCTGTCATCACAAGCGATGAGCCCAACGGAGAGATGCCGGAGGGCTCGGTTCTCAGAATGCTCCAGGAATCGGGAAACACCGTTCTTCGTACCGATCGGCTCGGAACCATCAGATTTCTTACCGATGGTAAGAAGTTGAGCTACCAGACCGAATTCGGGGGATCCATGTAGGGGCGGGTTTCAAATCGGAAGTTAATGATCGTTTTTTTTTATCTGCTCGAAAAGAAGGGGCATTAGCTGATTCTCAACATAAAGCGAGACTCCTCACAATCGTTCGGAATGACAAACGATGTTGTCATTTCGACCGAAGGGAGAAATCTCTTGCGCCAGGAATCATTGAGTTTCCCTGAATTATTGAGCAGATACCATTTTTTTGTACCATTCCAAAAATCCGGGGGAAACATGAGAACGAACCGGAGGATGCTAAGCGCTCGACCGCAGGGGGTGAGCCTCGCGAATTTAGTTCGCGAGGTGAAATGGGGCGAGTGCCTCCCTTTATTGAGAAGTTACATTCTTTTTTTCTCACCCCGGCAGGCAGGATCATTCGATGTTGCCTGGTGAACGGGGTTCTCCGAGAACCAGCTGCCCGACGCGTTTCCCCGGCCTTGATGCGACCCAGGTAGTCGCCAGCCGTGCGTGCCATGGCGGCAACCGGATTACCCCCGTTCCCAAGTCCCCCTGGTGGATTCTGTACAAGGAAAAATTCCGGGATCCCATTATCCGCATTCTCATGGTGGCAGCGATGCTTTCCATGGCAGTCGGGTGGGTCAAGGGTGAGCATCTGGAAGGGGCCACCATTGTCATTACGATTTTCCTTGCCACGTTTCTTGGGTTTCTTAATGAATACAAAGCCGGGGTCGAATTTCAGCGCCTCTTGCAGGCTCGCGAGGACGTTCCGGTCAAGGTCGTACGGTGTGGTGCGATATCCCTGATCTCTCGCAGCGAGCTGGTAGTCGACGATGTCGTGCTCGTAACAACCGGGGATGAAGTTCCCGCCGATGGGAATGTCCTCGAGTCGATGAGTCTCGCGATCGACCAGTCGCGACTGACCGGAGAGACCATCCCGAGCGGAAAGGCGCCCGCGGGGAGTGATTCCGCCTCGCGGGAAGGCCGAGGGGCGCAAAGCGACGATTACGGCGATCCTACCTGTGTATTCCGCGGCACCATCGTTGCCGATGGAAATGGCGTGATCCGGATCGCAGCGGTTGGCGATTCTACAGAGCTTGGGCGGCTTGTCAAAGCCGTCGGCGACCAGGGAATGGAACCCACCCCGCTTGGACGGCAATTGGAGCGTCTTGGAAGCGCCATCAGCGTGCTGGGCTTTTCGGGGGCTGGGTTCATCTTGTTATCGCTTCTGGCGCGAGGATGGTGGATCGGAGAGTTTCGTCCTTCCGCGGCTGAGGCAACACTTCTCGCCGCTACCGGAGCCGGGTTTCTGGCGGCAACACTTCATCTTTGGGTTCCCGCGATCTACGAATTCCTTGGATATTTCGGCGTTGAAGTCAGCCCGGTTGGCCTATTCGCGGGAGATCGCGGCTTCTTCGCCAGACAGGCTCTGGGCCGCGGACTCAAGATGATCGCCTCCATCCTGATTCTGGGCTGGGCAGCCGGTTGGCTCCCTCCCGCCGACGGGGTCTGGATTACCATGCCTCTCGTCCGAACGCTTCTTCAGTATGGAATGATCGTCGTTGCCGTGATCGTGGTGGCGGTTCCCGAAGGGTTGAGCATGGCGGTCACACTATGCCTTGCCTTTGCCATGCGCCACATGTTGCAGGCCAGGAGCCTTGTCCGGCGCCTCGACGCCTGTGAGACGATCGGGGCTGCGACGATCATCTGTTCCGACAAGACAGGAACCCTTACCCGAAATGAGATGCAGGTCAGCGATGTTTTCGTTCCGGGCTTCCCAGGGGGCGATTCAACCCCATTGCTCGGAGGCGGGCCGCTCGAAGAAGCGCCGGTGGGGAAAGCGCCAATCGAGGCGATCCTCTGCGAAGCAATCGCGGTCAACAGCACTGCCCACCTGTGTTATGAGAACCCCGCCACACCGAAGCCCATAGGCAACTTCACCGAAGGCGCTCTGTTGGCCTGGCTTCTACGGCATGGCGTCGATTATTCCCTGTGGCGGAATGAGTTCGTCATCCATCGACAGGTTACCTTTTCCGCCAAGCGAAAATGGATGGCTACCGCTGGATTGTCCTCCCGCACCGGGAAGCCGGTGCTGCATCTGAAGGGGGCTCCGGAAGTCATCCTGGCGCGATGCGCCGCATTTCAATCCGCCGATGGTCCGCGCCCCTTCGATGAAGCAAATAGAAATGCCTGGGCTCGCCGGCTACAAGCGCTTCAGGAACAGGGAAAGCGGACGCTGGGTTTCGCTTTCCGTGAGACTGGCTTGGCAGCCGGGGATACCAGCGCCACGGATGCGCGAATGTGGCCGCCGCGCCACGATGGCGCAGTCCTGGCGGATACCTCGAAGGAATTTTCCGATGGCGAGCAGAACCTTGTGCCCGACGATCTTGTTTGGCTGGGTTGCGTGGGTATCGCAGACCCTATCAGGGCTGACGTTCCTGATGCAGTTGCCGCCAGCCAACAGGCGGGAATCCAGGTTCGAATCGTCACCGGGGATCATCCGGCAACCGCCATGGCCGTGGCGCGGCAAATCGGAATTCCGGCCGTTCCGGGTGAGAAGAACGGCCTTCTGACAGGCGATCAATTCCGCGCTATGGACGATCGGCAGGCCATGGCCGTCCTTCCGGAATTTCGTGTTCTGGCGCGAGCGAAGCCCCTCGACAAGCTTCGCTTGGTAACTCTTCTTCAGCGTGCCGGACATGTGGTCGCGGTAACCGGAGATGGGGTGAACGATGCGCCGGCGCTCCAGCGAGCCAATGTCGGGTTGGCCATGGGAGCGAGCGGAACCGATACCGCCAAGGAAGCGAGCGACATCATCCTGCTCGACGATTCCTTTGCGTGCATTACGCGTGCTGTGATGTGGGGAAGATCTCTTTTCGTGAACATCCAGCGATTTTTGATTTTCCAATTGTCGATCAACCTGGCTGCCCTGGGACTGACCTTTCTGGCTCCGCTGCTGGGTTTGCCGCTTCCCTTAACGGTCTTGCAAATGCTTTGGGTAAACCTGATCATGGACTCATTCGCCGCGTTGGCTTTGGCAACCGAGCCGCCCGACCCCGATCTGATGAACCGGCCGCCACGACAGCCTGGTAGTTTCATCGTAACTCCGGCAATGGTTGGTTCGATCGTCAGATTCGGAGGGTTTTGCATAGCGTTCTTTCTCGCGCTGCTGGCTTGGTTCAAAAGCCAGGGAACAATCAGCCCAAGACAACTGACGCTGTTTTTTTCCGGCTTCGTCCTCGTTCAGTTCTGGAATCTGATCAATGTCCGGCGTTGGGGTCTGGCCAGGTCCGCCCAGACCTTGGTTCCCAAGAACCCCTGGTTCCTGACGATTTTGGGAGTCATCCTCGTCGGTCAGATACTTCTAGTGCAGTTCGGAGGCACGACGTTCCGAACCGTTCCGCTATCCCTCCAGGACTGGGGCCTTCTGATGGCGTCGAGCGCCCTGACCCTGGTTTTCCCCCACACTGGCCCGGAAACGCGGGCCGACACCTGATTTGTAGGGCCAGTTGAAACTTAGGCGCCAACTTTTGATCCGCCGAAGTTGCAGAGCAATGAAGGTCAAAGCAGCTCAACGCAGAGCCCCAAAAGGCGGGATCAGTTAGGGGCCGTTAAACAATAACTATGACAATGGTTGTTGTTTTTACGGCCCCTTATGGCCGGTCGATGAACCAGAATGTAACACCTGGATTTTGCAAGTAAACAACATGTCATTGCGAGGAACGAAGTGACGAAGCAATCTCAAGGTGAAAAGCGAGATTGCTTCGCTGCGCTCGCAATGACACTTTCGGTAGTCGGATTGCAAAATTTAGGTAACAGTTATTTCTTAACAAGGCCTTAGTCACTTCCGACGCCCAGAAAATAAAAAGAAGTTTGTAACTAAAGGAAAGGTTGATGGTAATATTGG
>MNYA01000057.1 GCA_001872985.1 bacterium CG2_30_54_10
CCGCCGCTTCCGGATGCCCGCGCTTGCAATCACCGATCATGGCAACATGTTCGGAGCCATCGATTTTTATCAAACCGCCATAAAGCATGGCGTTAAGCCGATTATCGGCTTTGAAAGCTACCTCGCGCCCTGCAAGCGCACCGAGAAAACGCCGAAAGATGCAAAGGATTTTCATCTCGTTCTTCTCGCGCGGAATCACGAAGGGTATAAAAACCTCGTGCGACTTTCTTCCCTGGCATACATCGAGGGGATGTACTACCGCCCCCGGATCGACCAGGAGCTCCTCGAAAAATACCACACCGGAATCATAGCCCTGGGCGCTTGCCTGCAAGGCGAGGTTCCCCAGAAGCTTCTTCATGGCGACCAGGAAGGCGCCAAGGCGGCGGTGCGTCGATACCAGGAACTCTTCGGAAAAGAAAACTATTACCTTGAAGTCATGGATCACGGCCTTCCGGAACAACGGGAGTTATTGCCGAACCTGGTTCGATTCGCCAGGGAACTCGAGGTTCCAATCGTCGCGACCAACGACAGCCATTACCTGAACCCTGAAGACTGGGAAGCTCACGAAGCGCTGCTTTGCATCCAAACGCGAACCACTCTTTCCGACGAAAAGAGGTTCCGCTTCGGCTCGAGAGAATTCTATTTTAAATCTCCGCAACAAATGACCGACCTTTTCCACGAGCTTCCCGACGCGATTGAGAACACCATCAAGATCGCCGAGCAATGCAACGTCAGGTTTGACCTTGGAAAGTCAATTCTCCCACATTTTCCGATTCCCCCCGGGAAAACCTCTGAAAGCTACCTTGATGAACTATGTCAAAGTTCGCTCCACGAGCGCTATCCCAACCCCGACGAGACGGTCATGAAAAGGCTCGAATTCGAGCTTTCGGTAATTCGGAAAATGGGTTTCTGCGAATACTTCCTGATCGTCTGGGATTTCATAAGGCATTCCCGCTCGGTGGGGGTTCCCGTTGGCCCAGGACGCGGATCCGCAGCCGGAAGCATCGTGGCGTTCCTTCTCAAAATCACCGATATCGATCCACTCAAGTATAGGCTGCTTTTCGAGCGGTTTCTGAACCCCGACCGCATCAGTATGCCCGATATCGATATCGATTTCGCCGATGACGGGCGCGGTAAGATTATCGATTATGTTGTGGAAAAATACGGACGCGAGCGGGTTTCCCAGATCGTCACATTCTCGTGCATCCTTGCAAAGACCGCGATCCGTGATATCGGGCGCGTAATGGGATTACCGCTTTCGGATGTCGATCGTATCGCGAAATTGGTTCCCGAAAAGCCGGGAATCCACCTTAAAGCCTGCCTGAAAGGCGGGCCTAAAAATGAAATCCCCGACCTCAAGGAAATCTGGGAAAAAGGCACTCCCGACCAAAAGCGGCTTCTGCAAAACGCCATGACAATTGACGGCCTGTACCGTCATAGCGGGATCCACGCCGCGGGAGTAGTGATTTCCAGGGACGAACTTATGGACATCGTTCCGATGTTCAAGGACAAATCCCAGGAAATCGTGACCCAATTTGAGAAAAACGCGATCGAGAAGATTGGCCTGCTCAAAATGGATTTCCTGGGTCTGAAGACGCTTACCATCATTCAAAGGGCCCTCGATTACATAAAGGAAACCCAGGGAGTCGAAGTTGATTTTTCCAAGCTTCCCTACGAGGACAAACCTACGTACGAGCTTCTTTGCAAGGGGTTGACGCAGGGGGTTTTCCAGCTTGAATCTTCGGGAATGCGCTCCCTGATCACCCGGCTCAAACCATCCGTTTTCGAAGACATTATTGCCTTGTTGGCCATGTACCGCCCAGGCCCTCTCGGCTCGGGGATGGTTGACGATTTCGTCGAAAGAAAACATGGAAGAAAAATTCTTGAATATCCACACCCTGACCTTGAGCCGATTCTGAGAGACACTTATGGCGTTTTCCTTTATCAGGAACAGTGCATGCAGACGGCAAACGTGCTCGCAGGGTTCACGATGGGGCAAGCCGATGGCCTCCGGAAGGCGATGGCAAAAAAAATCGCCGAAGACATGGAACGCCTTGGAAAGCTGTTCGTCGATGGAGCCGTCAAACGCGGAATTCCGAGAGAGAAGGCGCAGTCGATCTTTGACCTGATGGCAAGTTTCGGAGAGTATGGGTTCAACAAATCACATTCCGCTGCCTATGCCGTTCTGACGTTTAGAACCGCCTACCTGAAAACGCATTTTCCGGTAGAGTTCATGGCTGCCGTTCTTTCTTCAGAATTGAATGACACCGATAAAATCGCCATATTCATCGACGAATGCAGAGCATTGAATATTCCGATTCTGAAACCCGAACTAAACAAAAGCAGGGAACTGTTCTCCGTCGAAAACGGTTCGATTAGGTTCGGCCTGTCCGCCATAAAGGGGGTCGGCGACAAAGCCATCGCATCTATTATCACCGCCCGGACTGCCAACGGACAATTCAAAAGCCTGACCGATTTCACCCGCCGCATCGATACCCGGGTGGTCAACAATCAGGTAGTCGAAGCTCTTATCAACTCAGGCGCCATGGACTCCTTCGGACTCCGCCGAAGCCAATTGGCAGCGCTCACCACGGATGCCCTTCGCTCCGGTCAGAAACTTCAAAAGGAGCGGCTGGCCGGGCAAGCCACCTTTTTCGACCTTCTCGGAACCGAGGCCGAAACTGTGATGGAAAGCGAACAACCGCCACCTGACATTCCCGAGTTTTCAGAGCGCGATCTTCTCGACGCGGAGAAGAAAGCGCTTGGATTCTACCTTACCGGGGATCCGTTCGGCGAGGTTGCCCCTTTGGGGCGGGTTTTCTCGACGCTTTCCCTCTCTGATTTGGCTGCCCACGGCGAAGGCAAAATCTGCCGTATTGCCGGTCTGCTGACCGCCTTCAAGAAGCATCCCACCAAAAAAGGGGATGTGATGGCATTCCTCACCCTCGAAGCCGATAACGTGAGCATCGACGTGACTGTATTTCCGGGAGTCTACACCATTGCCGCGTCCAAATTCGTCGTCGACGAACCGCTTTTTCTAGTAGTACGACCTGTGTCGATGAATGACGAAGTGAAGGTGATCGCGGAAAAGATTCTGACCCTCTCCGATCTTCAAATCCAAGATTCAGCGCAGATCCGGTTTCTCATTCCTCCCGAGATGGCGTCGAAAAATAACTACCTCGATCTGATGAAGATCCTTCGAAGGAATCCCGGCCCGAGTTCGTTTACAATACAGATCGCCCTCCCGACCGGTGAGAAGGCTGTTCTGAAACCGCCGCCGTTGCTCAGGGTCGCCCTCGGAGCCGCCCTGGTCAAAGACTGGGAAAAGGTCTGCGGGCGAGGCTCCGTGAAGGCGCTGTTTCCCCAACTCGAAATCATCAAGGAACGAAACAATCGAGGCTCCTGGAACCACAATGACCGGAAATATTCCTAAAACCGCCGTATTTCTACCTGCTAATTCGACGTTAAGAGATCCTGAAAGTCGAGCCGGCCTCGAAGTGTTGTTGCGAGAAACGCCGGCGACGAAGCAATCTCGATCGAAAAGATTGCTTCGCTTCGCTCGCAATGACACGTGCCCATCAGTCAGAATGCCCCGCTACCCCTTTTTTTTCTCCTTCTTCTTCTCCTTCTTCTTCTCCTTCTCCTTCTCCTGCTGCTGCTTTTTCTTCTTTCTCTTTTGCTCCGTTTCCAAAACCGGTTTGGCAGTCGAACTCGATGAAGCGTACAAATTTCTCGGGGATTACCGCGTGGTCGCCTCCGCAGGAATCCGCCTCTATTTTCCGGCAGCCTGCGAGAAAATAATTCCCCGGATTCTTAAGTCTTTCCAGGATATCCGAAATCGCCTGATTCTCAAATTTCCGGACCAGAAGACCTTCGAAGCCACGGTACTGCTTACAGATCATGACGATAGGGAAAGCGCATCCATTGATGCTACCTTCGATCTTGTGACCCTCGGCCTGTATGAAGAAATGGGTTCACTCTCGACCCGAAGCTATTCCATTGATGAACGATTTGCCCTGCGCCTGGCGTTCACACTTATCATGAGAACCCTTGGTTCGGCGAAAACCGCCATTCAAAGAAAAATCGGCCTTCTTTCGATTCCCCCCTGGTATCTCGAAGGTTTGGCGTTATATCTCGCATTTCCTCTCGACGTCCTGCACACAACAAGACTTTTGGACATGGCCCGCAGAAAAACATTGTACAGCATCCAGGATCTTGACACTATCCAGGACCGCCGTATGCGTCAGCGTGAGGACATGAGCTTCCAGGTTCATAGCATGATCGAGTTCTGGCATCGCGGCCAACCGGCTGACGCCGGTCTGAAACTGCTGCGTCAAATTCGCGGACGGCCGGGACAGTTCAGTGAAATTTTCAAAAAAGCCTTTGGAACAAGCCTAGAGAGCGCCTTCCAGAATTATCGCGATGATGTGCTGAAAACATGTGCCGAACAAGGATGCGCAAGCATGCCTTTACCGGAGTTCATCAAAGACTGGGAAGGCAGTGAATACGCGCAATCCGCACGAACTTTCCCCGATGGAACGAGGGTTTGGGTCTCCTCGCGACGTTACACCGAAGAAGTGTATGACCTCTGGCTGCAAAAGTCCGGGAAAAATCCGCGCGTTGTCTTGCGCAACGTTCACCCCGCGATCTGGGCCGATCCAGCGTCAGGAAACATCTACGTCGGAAAATATGAGTTGACCGCAAAGCGCGAAAGAAGGCTTTTCCTTTGGGAAATCCCCGCAAGGAAAAGGGCATGCCGGTTCGTCAACAAGGCCGGAAGTTTCAAACCCCTCGGAAAGCTCGACGGGCGGCTGGTATTCCTTAACCTGGCCGAAGGGAATCTCCG
>MNYA01000428.1 GCA_001872985.1 bacterium CG2_30_54_10
CAATAATTCGGGGAAAATCAATGATTCCTGGCGCAAGAGATTTCTCCCTTCGGTCGAAATGACAGCATCGTTTGTCATTCCGAACGAATGTGAGGAATCTCGCTTTATGTTGAGAATCAGCTAATGCCCCTTCTTTTTGAGCGCATGCTCTAATTCTTCCGGAAACCCAAATCAATTCAAAAATGGATATTTCCTGCAAAGTGGCAGCCGAAGTGGCAACCGAAGTTGCCCAAAAAATGGTTTGGTGGTAGACTCCGGTGCTCTCCCAGCTTTTCCAGGAGGATTTTTCTCGTGTCACAACAGAATTCGGCAGTTCAGAATTCAGTAGTCGTCGCGTTCGACATCGGGTCCGTCAGCATCAACACAGTCATCTGCTCGTCATCTGGTGAGCTTTTGGAGGACCTTCCCTATCGCCGGCATTTCGGCCGAACCATTGACCTTTGCGCTCAGATCCTTTCCCAGATCGAGCAGAAATATGGCGTAAATTCAATTTCGCTTGTGGTTTTTACGGGAACGCACGGCAAAACCATTTCGGAAGCCACGCGCACCTTCTTCGAGATCGAGACCACGGCGCAGACCCGCGGCTTGTTCCGGCTGCTTCCCGAAGCACGCTCGGTCATTTCAATCGGCGGGCATGACAGCACGCTCCTGATCGTAAAACCTTCAGGCGAAGGCTTCCTTTTGGAGGACTTCAAACTCAACGAGGCTTGCGCCGCCGGCACCGGAAGCTTCATCGATCAGCAGGCTGAGCGCATATTTGCCGATATGCCGCAGTTCGCCGCGATCGCCGATCCCCAGCCCCGTATGGAAGCCATCCTGGCTAGGTTCATTGAGGAGGGCGCAAAATCCGATCAGCCCGCGAACGTGGCCTGCCGCTGCACGGTTTTTACCAAGTCCGATATGATCCATCTCCAGAACAAGGGGATAGCGATCAAGCACATCATCGCCGGGCTCCACGAGGGCGTTGCGAAGAATTTCAAATCCACGCTCATCACCAACCGGCAGCTTGAATGTCCGATCGCGTTCATCGGAGGTTACGCCACCAATCCTCTCGCCAAAAAGGGGTTCGAGAGGATTCTCGGAATGCCCATCACGATTCCTTCGCATTACACGGTCGTAGGAGCTTACGGCGCGGCGCTGGCCGCAATCCGGGCAAACTCTGGAAGGGCCGTCACATCCCAAGAAATCGCCGCCCTGAAGGAATCAGCCCGATTCTCGGCGGTCACGACTCCTCCGCTATGCCTGAAGTTCGCCCCTTTTGCGGCTTGCGGCGAGTTTTCCGGGCTTCTCCCCGGGAATCACCCGGCCGATGCCTACATGGGTTTCGACATCGGGTCCACCACCACGAAGCTCGTGCTGATAACACCTGATGGGGAAGTTTTGTACAAGCGCTATATTCCGACCGAGGGGCAGCCTGTCGTCGCGATCAAGAAGGCGATGCGTCACCTCATGGAGACTGTCGATGCCCGTCGGGTCAAGGTTCTCGCCATCGGGACCACGGGCTCTGGAAGGGAGGTCGCCAACCTTTTCGTGGGCGCCGACGATGTAGTGAACGAGGTCACGGCCCATGCCCGCGGAACGACATTCTTCAAGCCGGAAGTCGACACTATTTTCGAAATCGGCGGACAGGATGCGAAATACACCGCGCTATCAGACCGTTTCGTGGTCGATTTCCGAATGAACAAGGTTTGCGCGGCCGGCACGGGAAGTTTTCTCGAGGAGACCGCGAACAAGCTTGGGATAGACATTGTCAAAGAATACGAGTCTCTGGCTCTGGCGGCAAAATCCCCTTACAAGCTCACCGAGCGCTGCACCGTGTACATGGAATCCGACCTGATGTCTTACCTGCAAATGGGTGGAGCCCGCGAAGATCTGTTGGCGGGCCTTTCCCAGGCGGTCGTCCACAACTACCTCAATCGTGTCGTCCAGGATGGCAGAATCGGGAACGTCATCAGTTTCCAGGGCGGGCCATCGTTGAACAAATCCGTCGTTGCCGCATTCGAGATGATCGTCGGAAAGCCGATCATCACGCTCCCTCATCGAGAAGTTATGGGCGGAATAGGCGCCGCACTGCATGCAAAAGATGAACGGGAAGCAAGACTGGCGGCCGGAAAAGCTTTTTCCACACGCTTCCGCGGATGGGATGTGGTCGACGCTCCATTCTCGCACGTCGAGGAGATTTGCAAGCGCAACCCGAAATGCCATAACCTCTGCAAGCTCCAGGTCTATCGGATCGGGAAAGATGAAGCGGTGTATGGCGGCGAGTGCGGAATGTATGAGTCCCGCGCCCAGGCCGAGGTTCGAGCCCCGGACTTCAACAAAATCCGCCAGAATCTCTATTTCAAATTCATGGCGGGAAAGTATCGCGTCCTGGGCGAACCGGTTCCGGAACAGGCCGAAAGCCCGCGCCCTATGACAATCGGAATGCCCCGCGCCCTGACATTCTTCCAGCTCGGGCTGTTTTGGGCGCATCTGATGCATGACATGGGTTTCGACGTGGTCATCACCCCCGAAACCGACAACGGTATCGTCGACGCCGGGATCGAAGCCATGACCTGCGAAGCGTGCTTCCCCGTAAAAATCTCTCATGGGCATTGCCAGCGGCTCAAGAGCCAGTGCGATTTCCTCTTCCTGCCGATGATGATCGAGATGCATGTCCGGGCAGGCAAAAAAGGTTATTACTGTCCCTATCTTGAGGCGAACACCTTCGTGCTCCAGGCTGCTCTGAAGCTCGATCCAAACAAAGTCATCATGCCTGCGGTCTATCTGAAAGAGGGCCCCGTCGCTCTGCGAGAGGCATTCCGCAAGGAATTCGATCGGCTAGGCATTCCATTCGATTCGGCACGCTTCCAGAAGGCAAATGAAGCCGCCGAGTCGGCATCCAGGGAATTCGATCGGGAATTGAAGAAAATCGGGGCCGCCTTCCTTGAGAAGCTGGGCGATCGGCGGGCCATAGTTGTCGTCGGCCGCCCCTACAGCGCCTACGATTCCCGAACCAACCTGAGCCTTTTCGCCACTTTCAGCCGAATTGGAATGATGGCCATTCCGCAGGAGTTCCTCAACCTCGATAACCAGCGTATTGAAGATGAATACCCAAACATGTACTGGGGCTTCGGAGGGACGATCCTTCAGGCCGCGCGGCTTATCAACCACGATCCCCGGCTGTTCGGCCTTTACCTTACCAGCTTTTCATGCGGCCCTGATTCCTTTATCCTCCACTTCTTCAACCATGAAATGTCCCGAACCGGCCGCCCCTACCTCGAGCTTGAGCTAGACGAACATTCCGCGGGGGCAGGCGTCGAAACCCGTCTGCTCGCATTCATCGACGTTATCAAGAATCAACGTAATGTACAAACACTTCAAAAGACCGTCAATATCCAGCCAAGAAAGGCTGTCGCCCCCCTCAAGGATCGCGTCATCTACCTTCCAAAAATGTCGGAGGGCTCGGCCTGCCTTGCGGCTGCATTCGAAGGAGTCGGCTCCAGAGCCCGCGTCATGGATACTTATACCAAGGCCGGAATCGACTTCGGGAAGCGCAACACCTCCGGAAAAGAGTGCTACCCCTGCACCGTTACGACGGGCGACATGTTCAACCTGATCGACGACTTGCGAACCCGGAAAGTCGACATCGAAAACGAGATCGCCTTCTTTATGCCTGAAACCGAAGGGCCATGCCGCTTCGGCCAGTATAACCGTCTCCATCGCCTTCTTCTCGATCGCTACGGCCTTGGAGCAGTGCCGATCCTTTCTCCAAGCTCCGAAGACAGCTACCGTTGCAACGGCTTCTTCACCGAAGACCAGGCCGCGGCTTTTCGAAAGCTGGGTTGGGAAGCCATCGTCTTCGCCGATCTGATGGAAAAGGCCCTGTGGCGCGTCCGTCCCTATGAAAAAGTGAAGGGAACGGCCGACCGCACCTTCGCGAATGCCATGCGGGAAGGGGTTGAAGCGATACGTCATGGCGGAGGCCTACGCCTTTGGAAAAGCGCCCGAAGGGCGGCCAATACTTTCCGGGGAATCGAGCGCCGAAACGAGCGCCGCCCGCTGATCGGCATCGTTGGCGAAATCTACCTGCGAACCCACAAGGAAAGCAATCAGCAACTCGTGCAAACGCTCGAGAAGATGGGCTGCGAGACCTTCACATCCTCGGTTTCCGAATGGATCGAATACACCACGCACACCAGCATCCAGGATTCCCTTGCCGCAGCCAGGGCCAAGCCGGGCTTTCACACGTTGGCAGAGCTTTCCGGAAACTGGCTGACCGGTCGATACCAACGTCTGGTGGCCGGGTTGATCGGGCTCCCCTTCCGCGATCTGCTTCGTGGGCGGTTCGACCATGAGACGGCCCATCTGTTGGAACACGTCGCAGGAATCTTCTCGAACGACATCAACGGAGAGGCGATCCTTTCGATAAGCGGGGGTCTCTCGTTCGCCAATGAAGGTTTCCACGGCGTGGTCAATGCCATGCCGTTCACATGTATGCCCAGCACGATCGCAAGCTCGATTCTGAAAGTTGTCCTGAGGCGGAAGATTCCCTACGTCGATATGATCTACGACGGAACCATCCTTCCCAACCGTGAAACCAATCTGGCTACATTCGTATTCCAGGCAAGCCAGAAGCAGATCAACGACTCGGCGGGTTGAGATTGATTTTTTGGTAAGAGTTTAGCGGTTTGAAATAAGAAAGACTAAGAAAGCTGGGGAAACGAAAAATAGAAAAAAGGAAAGGATTTTTTTGCCGCAGATAAACGCGGATTAACGCAGATCTGGAGGGGAAGGAAAGAAAGTAAGAGTTTAGTAGTTTGGGAAAATTGAAGAAAAGGTGAATGGGAGAAAATGGAGAATGGGAGAAAAAAATAATGGGATTCTCGAGAAAACCTCTCCAAATTCTCCATTCATCATTCATCATTCATCACTTC
>MNYA01000435.1 GCA_001872985.1 bacterium CG2_30_54_10
TGCGGTGGCTGCGGTGGATTGATCGGGAACCATTCCGCCATCAGGATTCGCGATCGAAGCGCAAGGAAATCGCCTTCGGCGTTCTGGGTCAGGACGAGCGTGTCGTATCCAGGCGTGGCGCGGCCGGACAGAGCCTTCTCGAGCGCGGCGATGGACATCTTTGCTGTCTGAAAGTATTCGCGTGTGTCCGATGCGATGAATGATTCAAGGGCTTTCAATGACGATGTGAGCGACGCCACGTCAAGGAACATGTCCGAAACGGTTCCCGATGCAATGTCAGAGTGAAGTTTGAAAAAATGTTCGGACATCTTCAGAAAAACCCTATTGCTTCCCGACATCTTAAACGAATCGAAGAAGGTTCCAAGGTGGTTACTCAAACCCAGAACTTTGTCGTGCGCCGCCCGAAGATTTCCTTCCTTGATGAGTTTCCGGATCTCGCCGATTCGTTCGGCGGACTCCTGCATTTTCCGCGGCCAGTCCGGATCATCGCGTGCTTCCTGGGGTGGGTTCAACGAGAAACGATTGGAAAGACCGAGCCAGGTTTCCATGAGGTTGCCGAGGAGCCCATCAAATTCGGCTGCGCGATTTTCATTCAGGGCTGAACCCAATGCGGCGATCTCGCGGTTGAACTGCCTGATTCCGCGGCTGAATTCGCTTTTGGGATCTGACGAGGTGACGAGGGCCAGCAATGTGTCATCGCATGCGCGGAGCTTGGCGGGTTTTACGAAAAGCAACGGGAGCAGAAAAGCGAAAATAAAAAAATACCGTATTATGAATCTCATGTTAAAGACATGCGGTTCCCGTTCATGCCGGCGTGTTCTGGAGCAGCAGGGAAAGCCCGCGCAAAAGGCCCAGCGGCCCGGTCATCATCATGTCGCCTCCTGGTGCGGCTTCGATGTAGTCCGGAATTCCGGATTGGGCCATCAAATGCCTGCGAGGCCCTGTAACGACGACCCCCGCGATGTTTTTGAACGGCTGCGGATCGAAGGTGACGCATCCGTTTCCATCGTCGCGGAATATCTCCTCGGATGGCAGGTTTCCCTCGGCAAGGCGGGTCATGTAATCGAGAATGACGCCGGGTTTTTCTTTCAGAACGCGCGTGTGATGCTCGAAGAATGCCTGGATCCGCCCGTCACGGAGAATGCAGGCCATAACATGACCGTTTCCGAAGTTTATGTACAGGATCGGCCCTGAGGTCCGGTGAACGCGGGGGTCGAGATTCGAGCCAAGAATCGCGGAGAACGACGTGTCGATCAGAACGAGCTTCAAAGACCGCCTGAATCTCGAGACGCAGAGAGCTCCTGATTCGAGCCTCTCGAACACATTCGGAAGGTTGTCAGCCCTGAACACAAGGGATCGGGGCATCAGATCTTTTTCGAGAAGTTCGAGGAAGTATTTGAAGCGGTTCTTGCGTGATGACTCCTCGCTGGTGTTGTAGCCGTGGTCCTGGACGGAAAGGCCAATATATTCGATTTCATCAGTGTTTACGCCGAAACGGCTCAAGAGGTCGAAATACAGGGGAAGCTCGATTTCGTCAAAGATGTGGGTAGGCTTCTCGATCGTCTCGACCACCTCGATTCCGGCTTCCCGGATCTCTTCGAGATTGTTCCTGAGCGTGTATGCCGGAAGGGTTTCCATGACGACCCGCCGCCCCTTTTTCACGTGCCTTTTCAAAACTTTTGCAAGATAGCCCCCGCCCATCGTGAAGCCCGAAATTGCGAGGTTTTCCTCGTGATTCTCGAGCTTATTTGCCATCAGTATGGCGGGCGTGGGAACCACCAGCTTGATGTTGTTTTCGATGGTGTTTTTCGGGGAAAAATGAAGGACATCTTTTGTTCCGGTTCCGATGTCCATGGCCAGGGTTACCGGGCATCGCGCAATCAGTTCGAGTGGGTTCACAGGCAATTTCTCTCCTGGGAAATGCGTTCGATCAACGGATCAGAAGGCAGGTTACGGGGGCCATGGCCTCAAGTCGCGGTTTGTCGGCCGGATGGCGGATGAGGATCCGGGAGCCGGCTAATGAAGAGAGGAGGTGAGAATCTTGTTTGGGGAAGGCTTCCGCCCGGGAAACCGTGTCGGTCGAGATCGTTCCCCGAAGAAAGTTATCCCGGCCGGAATGATTATCCGAGGCTCTGGCGATTGGGAGCACGATTTTCGGGTGGTCCGGTTGCCGGTTGCCCTGCATCCGGGCCAGGAATGGTCTCGCGAAAAGCTGGAACGTAACCGCCGTCGAAGCTTGGTTCCCCGGGAGGCCGAAAAGAGGCTTGTCGTTGACTATGCCGAAGAACAGAGGCTTTCCAGGCTTTATCGCAACCCCATGTACCACTGTTTTGACCCGGAGCGCTTCGAACGCGGCTATGAATGGATCATGCCGGCCCATCGAAACGCCCCCGGATGTGATGACGATATCGGCCAGATCGGATGCCAGATTGAGCGCCTGGGCGGCTTTTTCCGGGGAGTCGCGCACGATTCCGAGGTCAATCGGATCGCCGCCGATTTCCTTGACCATTGAGGCAAGCATAAACGTGTTCGCATTGCGTACCTGCCATGGGAGGGGCTCATCGAAAGGCATCACCAGCTCATCACCTGAGGTGAGGATAGCCACGCGAGGTTTGCGCCTGGCCCGGGCGCCCATTCTACCGATTGCGGCGATCATTCCGACCTCGAACGGGCCGATTTGGTCGCCGTGATTGAGGACAGTCTCGCCGGCCTTCATGTCTTTTCCTTTGAGCCTGACGTAGGTGCCGACGGGGGGAGCCGCGCGAACGGACACGCACTTTTCACCGTCGGGAAACTCGATGTCCTCGATCTTTACGACCGTGTCAGCCCCTTTCGGAATCAATCCGCCGGTCGCGATATAAGCGGCATGTCGGGGAGAGAGCTTTTTGAGTGGGTGCCCCGCATCGACATGGCCCTCTATCGGAAGAACCACCGGGTTTTGGATAGTCGCCTTCGAGATGTCGGCGTGTCTGAAACAGTAACCGTCCATCGCCGAATTGTCAGCCAGGGGGGAATCGTCGTTCGATGTGATATCCTCTGCCAGAACGCGGCCCGAAAGGTCGCTCAGGGTGCAACCCTCAGCAGGAAGAAGGAACCCGGCTGCCATCGCCATGATGGCGGAAAAAGCCTCGTCAAATACGTGCAGTTGTTCCGGTTGTGAAGCCATTCGACTATTCTATCATAGTTTCCTGGGTTGTGATATCATGAGGGAAAATCATTTCAGGAGTCCTATATATGTGGGAATATACAAACACAGTGATCGATCACTTTACCAACCCCCGAAACATGGGTGAAATTGAAGATGCGAACGCCGTCGGCGAGGTCGGCTCCCTCGCTTGCGGAGATGCCTTGAAATTGTTTCTCAAAATTGACCCCGGCTCAAAGAAGATAGTCGATGCTAAGTTCAAGACATTCGGATGCGCCAGCGCTATCGCTTCCGCCTCCGCTCTTACTGAGATGGTGAAAGGAAAGTCCCTCGAAGATGCCCTGAAGATAAGCAATGAGGATATCGCCAGGTTTCTCGGCGGTCTTCCCGAACAGAAAATGCACTGCTCCGTCATGGGGAAAGAAGCTTTGGATGCCGCAGTAGCCAACTTCAAGGGCGATGCGACAAAAGAACATGAGGAGGAAGCGGTCATCTGCAAATGCTTCTGGGTTTCGGAAAAAAAGATTCGCGAGGTAATTTCCGCAAACAGGCTGACGACTGTTGAGCAGGTCACCAACTACACGAAAGCCGGAGGCGGTTGCGGCGGCTGCATTCCGGACATCCAGCGGATTCTCGCCGACGTCGCCCATGAAAAACGAGTCGAGGGAAAGACTGAGACCCCTAAAATGACCAACCTGAAACGGATCCAGTTGATCGCTCAAACAATCGAAAAGGATGTCGCCCCGATGCTTCGCGCGGATGGCGGTGACATCGAATTGATCGACATCGACGGAACCATTGTAAAAGTTCGTTTGAGGGGGGCATGCTCGCACTGCTCCGGGGCCAAAGCCTCACTACAGCACTTGGTTCAGGACACTCTGAGAAGGCTTGTTTCCAACGATATCGTGGTCGTCGAAGAGGCATGATATGACAGCTTCCCGACAAGTCTACCTCGATAACAATGCGACCACACAAGTTGCTCCTGAGGTCGTTGAGGCGATGCTTCCCTTTTTTACCTTGCTTTACGGAAACCCAAGCTCCATGCATACTTTCGGCGGACAGGTAGCCCAATACCTGACTCGCGCCCGCGAACAGGTAGCGGCACTGCTGAACGCCCATCCCGACGAAATCCTCTTCACCTCTTGCGGAACCGAATCCGATAATCACTCCATCAAAGGCGTTCTTGAAGCCTTTCCCGAAAAACGGCATATCGTTACTACAAAGGTCGAGCATCCGGCTGTACTCAGTGTCTGCCGCCACTTCGGCAAGAAGGGATACACGGTTACCGAACTTCCCGTCAATAATCGCGGGGATCTCAATCTGGACCAGCTTTCCGATTCCCTTACCCCCGATACTGCTATCCTGTCGGTCATGGCGGCCAACAACGAGTCCGGAAATCTATTCCCGATCGACAAGATCGGCGCCATCGCAAAAGAAAAAGGTGTTGTCTTTCACACCGACGCAGTTCAGGCCGCCGGGAAAATCCCACTGGACATGCTGAAACTGCAAGCCGATCTTCTCTCGATTTCCGGTCACAAGCTTCATGCGCCCAAAGGCATTGGAATCCTATACGTCAGGCGTGGAACCAGAATTGCCCCCTTCCTGCATGGAGGCCATCAGGAGCGCGGTCGACGTGCCGGAACCGAGAACGTTCCGTACATCGTCGGGCTTGGGAAAGCCTGCGAGCTCGCCCGCC
>MNYA01000017.1 GCA_001872985.1 bacterium CG2_30_54_10
TTTAGAGGTTTCCAGAAACCGTTGAGCCAGTAGAGCTACTTCTGAGGACCGGCAGCTAAATGAAGAATGCTGCTTTCCCCGATCAGATAGGCGGTTGCGAGAAAAGTATGCATTATCCCGATGACCCAGAAAAAGGCTGTAACATTTTGGTTCGGCTCGGGAAAGATGTAGAATGAAAACATCGGCAGGAGGAAGAGCATGAACATCCGCGGAGAGTTTTCAGCTTTCCCAGCGTTTCCAGCTTTCTCAATTTTCCCGGTAATCGTCCTGGCCTTGGTCATGACCATCGGCTTTTTCTGGCTCCCCGTTGGAGCTGAAGATATGGATTCGATCCTTCAGAACCATGATCCCAGGGGCGATTCCAGTGATGCTGCTTCCGTATCGAAAAACTCCCCAGCCCCCGCCGGAATCGTTGTCAGAACCTCCTCCGCTTCTCCCGTAACAACAAACGTGAAAGAAATCGACGAGCTTCTGAAGACCCTTGAAGAGCTCGTCAAGATACTCGAGACTCTGACCGATCGCCTCGCACCAGAGTCGGCCAAAACATCGGGTAAAAGTTCCGGAAAAGCGGGGAGGTATCCCACCACCGGAACCGTAAGGGTCAACTCATCCCTCAACATTCGCACCAGTCCCTGGGGCAAAATCATCGGAAGCTTCCATGAGGGCGATCAGATCAAGATTCTCGGCCGCGAGGGTGACTGGTACAAAATCTCCTGGAATGGTAGCACCGTTTGGTCCCATGCTAATTACGTCGATGCCCCCGGGGCTCCGGCCGGTCAAACCCCTGTTAAGGAACCGGGCAGTTCGGCTTCCGCCGGCAATCCGAATCCCACCGGCCCACCCCAACCCCCCTCTTCGGGAAACGGCCGCTTCGGTGCGATGCCCTCTCAGCCAATGCCTTCCCGGGCAAGTTCCGAGTTCGGCCCTCGTAAACTTTTCGGCAGCTTCCATTATGGAATCGATCTTCCGGTCCCCACCGGAACCAGGATCAATGCCCTTGGCGACGGGGTGGTTTCAGGGGTAGGATACGATCCGGGCGGCGGGAATTTCGTTAAGATCAGATACGACAATGGCCTCGAATCAGTCTACTATCATCTGAAATCCTACTCGGTCAGGAGTGGCCAACGTGTATCCATGAGCCAGGAAGTCGCCCGCTCGGACAATACAGGCAAATACACCACAGGAGCCCACCTTCACATGGGAATCAAGCGGAACGGCAGTTATATCAACCCCCGTACGGTCATGAAGCTTCCCTAACAAAAAAAGGAGATCCGATTCGATGCTTCGCACACATCTTTTCCTTCTGGTTCTGTTCGTTTTAGCCCTTTCAGTTCCTGGGTCGGCGGCAAGCTTCGAGGTTTCCACCGTAGACGGACTGAGATTCGAAGCCGGTTTGGCATCGCAGGCTATCCAGCCGACCAAATATCTTTCGCTTATTTTCGGAGCGGGACAAACCCAGGTTGGAGGCGCGGAACAGGACACCAAACATTTTTCAGAAGGTGTTCCTTACGCTTTTCTTCCGATGCCTGATGGGTCGGTATGGGTTCTTGATTCGATAAACAAAGCCTTGAAACGGTTTTCCCCCGATGGCAAGGTTATGGCCGAACTGAATCTTGGTCTGGTCGTTCCGAATGGAGAATGTGTAATCAGGGATTTTGCTCTGGCGCCAGCCGACGGGTTTTATTTTTTGTCCGCGAGTGATTGGAAGAATTTGCATACCGACAAAGACGGAAAGATCGTTTCGGAAATCGAAGGGGTGACGGATGCCCGCAGCATTGGCCAGGACCCCAAGGGAAACGTTTTGATCGAAATTCCCGTCATGCAGGCGTTGCTGAGGTTTAACCCAGCCGGAGAAATCGTCGAAAAGTTCGATTTTCCACAGTCCGATCTGTTCGAAGCCGCCGTCTACACTGATCTCGATGGAAACCCCTTCTATGTTAAAGGTAACGAGTCCTCGCTCGAACTTGGAAAATTCGTTGCCGCATCTCCGACGGAAGAGCTTGTGTTGGCAACTTTCCCACTCGATCTTCCGCCCGATCGCAAAGCCCACTACGTTTCCGGAAAAGTGCTCGGAGTCGACGCCGCAAGAAATATCTACGTCGAGCTGATCGCGGTCGACGACGATGGAGTGATCCATCGACACCGGGTTTGCAAAGTCTCGCCCGAGGGCAAAGTAACTGCCCAATCCGATATTCGCGTTATCCCATTTCAGTCTCCGGATCTGCCAAGACATGCTGCTGTCATGCCTGACGGCCGGATTCTCGGATTTTATTTGAAAGACAAATCGTATGTTCTCTGCACATGGACGATTAAATAGACCTTAAAGTCATCAATGACCAATAGTAGTCAGTGATGACCGTTTAAACTTTTGCAGGGATTCCTGGTATTATGAACCGGGAATTCATTCTCTTAGGCGGTAAGCATGAAAACAAAATTTAAGCCGGATAGCTCGAAGAAGTCCTTGAACCCCTCACTCAGAACCTCCCTCGCACACGGGAGAGGGGGGGCGAACTCCATCTTTTCGAGCAGATATCCCGGAATATTTAGTGAATACAAAACAACCTTGGGTGATACTAGTCAATCAATTGATGATCCACAGATTGCGCAAGTTAATCACTCGCACTACTCAAACTTGATCCGATGGGTTCTACCGGTTTTGCTCCTTGCAATGGTTGCCACTGCTTTCGGCGCCGCCAATCCAATAAACGGAGATGAGGTGGGCAAACCCACGCACGAAGTAAGCACGGCTCCAGATGAAGCTGTGATAATCACTCCGCCGCCGGATGATGATGCGAACGCGCTCAAATTGGTTCAAGATTCCAAAACCCCCGGCAAAGGGAAGTATGTGGTTAAATCCGGAGACAGTCTCTGGGACATCGCCACACGTTTGTTAGGCGACGGAAATCGTTACATGGAAATCGTCGAGATGAATCGTGGGAAATACACGTCCCTCACGAATAACCCGAGCCTGATCTACGCCGGCTGGGAACTCGATCTCCCTGGCGACGCGGTTGGACCGAAAGACGATGCACCCGACGGAACATCCTCGGCCCCGGAAGACGGAACGGTAAGAGTCGGCACATCCCTAAATGTGCGATCGTCCCCCTGGGGAGGCATTATCGGAAGTCTTCATGACAACGACAAGGTCAGCGTTATCGGAAAGTCGGGTGATTGGTACAAAATTTCCTGGAATGGTCAGGAAGCTTTCGTTCATTCGAACTACGTTGCCACCGCGAGCAAGCCGGCCGGCCAGACTCCTGTCCAGACGTCCGGCGGGAACACCGACCAATCGCCCCCTCCACCGACAACGGGCGGAAGCGGGCGGTTTGGCGCAGCTCCCGCTCAACCGATGCCCGGGTATGCCTCATCCGAATTCGGCCCCCGGGACCTGTACGGCAGTTTCCACTATGGGATTGACCTTCCGGTTCCCACAGGAACACGCCTTAACGCCCTTGGAGATGGCGTAGTTTCGGCAGCGGGCTACGAGCCGGGCGGCGGAACCTTCCTCAAGATCAGATACGACAACGGCCTAGAGTCGTTCTACTGCCATTTGAAGGGTTATTCGGTCAGTAACGGGCAACGCGTATCAATGGGCCAGGAAGTAGCGAGATCTGACAACACCGGTCAATACACCACCGGCGCCCATCTGCACATGGGAATCAAGAAGAACGGGGCTTATGTGAATCCTCGGAGCATTCTGGGGCTGCCTCTTCCCTGATTTTTTTCCCGGACACGACCCCCGGCTTTCCAACGGCTTCCGGGGGTTTTTTTGTATCCGGCTCCAAGCCCAGCAGACGTTTCATCGGAAGCATGGTACCACCTGACTTTTTCTTGCTGAAGATCTGGTCAATGATTCAATTGTTCTTGATTTGGATTCATACCCCGTTGGGTGAGAAGTGATCGGTCGGTCTGTCAGAAACAGCGCTTTCAAACTCGAATAGATAGTTTTCATTGTTGTGATTGGCGTCTCCGTCCCATCGCCCATTGGCGAAGAATTTTAGCTCCATCCGGACTTTTCCGAACTGCGGATAGTAAGGAGCGTTCTTGAACAACTTGTAGTCAACAATATCGGCAGCCGGAAGGGTTTTGAGAACATTGACTCCGTTTTCGTTCACGGAAGGATGGAAGGAAAGAATCCGGATCCGCTGAATGCGGTTCGGCAGCTCTTCTTGCATGGTCAAAAACTCCCGTTTTACTCCGTTCAGGTCGAGATACAGGTTAACCGTCCCTTCTTGGGTCAGGTAACCAAAGTAATCGATCGTCACCGCCATCTCGCCCGGCCTCGCAAGCCACTGCCAAGTCACCCGGACCTCTCCGTTGGAATCTTTGATCGTTTGGGTTTTTTCGGCGACAACCGCTTCGTCGCGGGCGCCCAAAGCCGCGAGCTGGCATGGAACACAGAACATCAAGCTTCCGATCAGGAAGGTGATCAACATAAAATCGCTCAACTCCAGCTTTAGCTTCAGGGTTAAGTTCGGCTCTAAGTTTGGCTCTAAGTTCGGCTTCAAGTTCAACTTCAACTTCATATTCATCGCATGTCCTCCTTTCGAGGAACTTATCACGTGCCTGGCTTAAAGCATTTTTTATGCCATTAGGGAGCTGCACACAGGAAAAGATCATCGGGAGAGCATTTAACGGATTGAGATGATTCCCTTTCAGAAAAAGGCAGAAACTTTGCCCCCGATTATGATCGAAGATTGAACAGCCCCTGAAAATTTTGGTGATGTCCGAAGCCTATGGGAGTGCGGTTCGAGAAAATCTCCCAAATGTTGTTCTTGTACTCGATCATTTCAACGTTGTCAAAGCCTTCCAGGAGAAACTGACTGACCTTCGCCGGGACTTGTACTCAAAAGCAACCGAAGATGCAAAGGATGTTTTGAAGGGCTCCCGATGGCTCTTGTTGAAAAATCCAGAAAATCTTGATCCCACCCGGAAGGAAAAGGAGCGCCTGGAAGAGGCT
>MNYA01000501.1 GCA_001872985.1 bacterium CG2_30_54_10
AGGTAGGGGTTCGGCATGCCGAACCCCTACCTGAAAACTCAGGAGCGAGCCAAGGCGTTCTACTTGGTTTCGGCGATCTTTTTCAGAAGATTCTTGGTTGCCCTGTCATTCGGATCGATGGACAGGCCTTTATTCAGAAACTTTTTGGCTTCTTCAATGTCCTGGTCTTCAAGGGCAAGAAACCCCATATGCCTCAGGGCGATGACCCGGTTGGCTGCGACATCGGCGGTTTCTTCGGCCTTCGGAAAGCGTGTGGTGAAGTCGTCAGCAACGGCGTTAACCTCGGACCACCATCCCATCGCGGTCAACAACTCGACCTGCCTTGCGCCCTGTTCGGCGGTCAAACCATCTTTTCCGGCTTTCTGCTTGATTTGTTCGAGCTCGATCTCGATTCTCGCTCGAGGGGACTCGCTCAACTTGAGATCTTTCCGGGTCTCTGAGGCTATTGTTCCTTTGATCCGTGATTCAGCCAGGCTGGCATTGCATTTGCTGCAATTGTCATTTTTTATCGGGTTCACAGTTCCACAGATCAGGCATTTGTTAATGGTTTTTCCGCATCTGGGACAGTTGGTCAGGTCAAGGTTCTCGACCACCAACCCGCATCTCGGGCAAACGTTCTTGAGTGCCCAGGCAAAGTTGCCCACCAGGGAAAAGGAAAACACAACTGCAACCAGAGCCACGATCCAAAACAAGTTTCGCTTCATTTCAAGTCTCCTTATTCATTGCGGAAAGCTTCTTCCGCATCACCCCAGATCTTCAGTCAACAGGCTGAAAATCAGACGTTATAAAAAAAACAACCTAAAATTTGCAAGTGAACAACATGTCGTTGCGAGGAACGAAGTGACGAAGCAATCTCAAGGTGAAAACCTGGATTGCTTCGCTTCGCTCGCAATGACAGTTTCCAGATTTCGATTGGAAAATTCAGGTTCAACGTTATTTACCAAAGGAGGGAAGCGCCTCCATCAGCAATTTGATCCGTTCCATATTTTTTACGGAATTGGGCAACCCGCGGTTGGCCTCGACTCCCACAACGTGGGCAATTCCTTTGCTGATCACAGCCCGTTTCTCGGCCCGCTTCCTGCGCCCAGCTTCCTCGGCCAGGGCTTCTGCTTTCGCTTTGGCTGTGGCTGCCTGGATTGCACTGGCCATCTCCTCTCGCGAAATTCCACCCTGCGGCACTGGTGCCGGCGCGGGTGCTCCAGCATCGACAGGCATGACGACTGGTGCCTGTGCTACGGAGAATGCCCGGATTTCCTGGCCCACTTCGGATTTGGAATCCATGATGATTTCTTCCCTTTGGGTCAGTTTCGATCCTTGCGCCCTCACCTCGACGATATAAGAACCAGGCCCGGGCAAAATGACCACCAGGGGTTTTGCGGAATCGACATATCCTTTGGAAACGTTATCAACAAAGACATTCGCTGGAATTGGCGAATAGACAGTGAGTTCGTTGTTCTTTGAATTGGCCTGCGAAAAGGCCCGAATGTCATGACGTTCGTAAAAATTGCTACCAACATTGACCGTTTCCTTGTAGGTTTGTGCTGTGTTCTTTGCCCTCACCTCAACAAAATACGAGCCGGGGCCGGGAAGAACTATCCCCATGGGTCGATTGGAATCGATGTAAGCCTTGAAAACGTTATCAATGTAGACATCGGCCGGAATTGGCGAGGTGACGGTGAGTTCGTTGTTTGTCGGATCGATCTCCGAAAAGGCCCGAATGTCACGATGTTCGTTCAAATTGCTTCCAACATTGACCGTTTCTTTGTAGGTCTGTCCAGTTGCCGTGGCCCGGACCCCGATGACATAGGATTGTGGGCCGGACAAAATGAGTTTCAGAGATTGGGTTGCCGAGATTGTGGCACGATATTCGTTATCGACGTAAACCTCAGCTGGAACGGTAGAGTACACGGAGTAGTGCCCGTAAGCGAACACTGCGGCCGGAAATAGAAACAAAAGACAAAGAACGCAAGACAAGAAACAAATACGCATACACTTTCCTTTCGAAATAAAAGCTACGCTGCGTTCGACTTTTCCGATTGGCTCGATGATTCCAAAACCAATTTGGCTTTGGCGACATCATCTGAATTCCCATGAACGATGACGATAAAGCAATCCTCTTTAACCGCCGTCTCGTAGTCGACGATCGTTTTGGTTGGAACTCCGATGTAATAGAAAGCCGATCCCAGGGCGCTGAGTCCTCCAACAACCACGGCACCCTCGAGAGCGCCGACGATCGCCGAGACAAAGGTTCCCCCAACCACCACTGGCCCGATTCCTGGAATAAGGAAGAATGCCGATGCACTGAGCAAACCCCACAGTCCACCCCAGAATGCGCCCATTTTTCCCCAAAAGGCGATACGGCTACCAATGGTGTAATAACCAATGACGTGCTCCCCGGAAGGATTTTCCTTTCCGACAATGGAACAGTTTTTCAGGTCGATTCCGGAAGACTTAAGCTTTTTGACCGTCTCCTCAGCTTCGACATGCGATGGAAGAACAGCAACAACGCTGAACTCGTCGGCTTTCCCTTGAGTTTGGTAGATCTCAGCGGCTGGACAAATTCTATACATGCTAGTCTCCATTTCTTTTCCTTTGCAACTCTATTTCCCCAATGCCCATTCTACAACCACCGGACTAAGGGTAAAATCCACTCTAATCCCCAGGAACATGGTGGAAACTAACTACCTGACTCTCCCTTTCAACCATCCGTGCCTTTATCAACCTTCGAGGAAGTGGCCCAGGGCTCTCAGCGGATGCAACCGGTCACAGACAATTTTCATGATGGCCAGCATTGGAACGGCCAGAAACGCTCCAGGAACCCCCCACATCCAGAACCAGAACACCAACGACAGGATGACCAACACGGGATTCAAAATGAAGCGGCGTGCAAGCAGCATCGGGGTCAGTGTTTCGCCTTCGAGGAGGTGGATACTGGCGTAGAGAGCCGGCGGCAGCAAAGCCCACCATAAACCGTCGAAACTCAGCATTCCGGCGAGAACGAAGATGCATGATCCAACAAGGGGACCAAGAATTGGAATGTAGTTCAGCAGGAAGGCTGTGGTTCCCCATAACAGTGGGTCCCCGAGGCCGCAAAAATACATCGAGGCAGCGGTTGCAACTCCCACCAACGCATTCATTCCCGTGATTGTCAGCAGATAGGAAGAGAGGTCTGCCTGGATCTGTTGAAAAATGTCGACCGCTTGTCGCTTGTCTTTGAATGTTGGCAGGATTTCGACGGTGCGTCGAAGGAAGATGTCGCCCGAGACCAGCAGAAAGTAGAGCACAAGAACTGTCGTAAACAGACCATCGAGAACCGCTCGCATTCCCTCGACTAAAGCGCCAGTCAAGCCAAGATCGCGGCGGGCCGGTAAGGTGGAAGCCTTGGGGCCAGGAGTGTCCGCGGCCCGCTCTGCCTGTTGGATGAACAATTGCAGCGCTTTGATTGGGCCTGTTAAAGCCACCAGGTGCGCTTCCAGGCGGGGTATGCCCTCAGGCAAGCGCTTTGCCCAGGTCGCGGCGGGCATGGCCAGGGCTGCGACAAGAGCCACCAGCGAGGCAATGACCAGGAAGATTGTTAAAAGCGCTCCGAGGACCCGGGGCCAATGCACCCGGCCCAAAAGATTGACAGCGGGTTGCAAAAGGAGATCCAACATTAAAGCCAGCACCATTGGGAGGATGATCGAACTTGCCTGGTAAAGTGCGGCGAAAACGGTCAACGCGAAGATGCCACCGAGAAAGAAGGTTTGTGGGTCGGATGGAAGAGGCATCTCCACCTCCTCCACGGGTTCGGGCAAAGGTGTAACCTGTTCCGGAGCATCAGGTTTTGGGGTCGGCAAAGACGAGAGATCGGGTGGTGTTGAGATTGTTACCATAAATTTTCTATAAACCTTCTATCCCACGCTCAGCGCTTCGAAGCCGGAGATGACGTCGAACAGTTCCTCGTCGATGCTGCTCTGGCGCAAACGGTGGAATGTCACGATAAGCTCCTGCTGCAATTCGTTGATGTTCTTCTCGGCGCGTTGCATGGCTGCCAGGCGGCTCGCGTTCTCGCTCGCGAGGGATTCGGCGCATGCCCGGAAGAGCGAGACGAAAAGGTATCCTCTGATAAGTGCACGCAAGGTCACGGTTCCACTTCCCATGATCTCAGGCAAGAATTTCGTCGGCCAGGGTAGTTCCGCAAGCTTGCGTTGCCAGTTGTCGTCAAGCGGTAGCAGCCGCTGATCGACGGGCGCAAAAACTGGTCCAGAGGTGGGACGGTTGAAGAAAAGGTGGAGTTCACCCACTTCTCCCTGATCGTGGCTCGTCTCGCTTTCCACAAGAATCTGCCCGATGAGCGGAGTGATTCCCTTGACGGAGTTGGGCACGGCGAAGAGTCCCATCAGGCGCAGGCCTGCGGCCGCCAAGCGTGCGTTAACGCGCTCACCGACCACCCAGACCTTGGGTGGGACCGGCAGAGCGGCCAGCGCCCGTATCGCGAAATCGGCCACCACGTCATTGAACTGGCCCACCAGTCCCTGGTCTGAACCGAACACGACCGCGCCGATCGCTCCCGGAACTGCTTGATTTTTTCGTTCTGAAACTGGTGCGTGCCCATTTTCCCGGAAGCATTCTCCCAACCCTGTTTCCACCGTGCGGGAGTAGTCGGCCAACGCCCGCATCGAGTTTTCGTATTGCTCGATGTTCGATGCAGCCAAGGCCTTCATCGTGCGAACGACGGATTGAAGGTCGACGGCTCCGCCGATCTTTCGGCGCAGACTCGCGGTGGTGTCGCTCATGACTTCTTGGTGGGTTCAGGCGTGCTTTGGAATCGGGCAAGCGAGTCGCGGGCGCTTCGG
>MNYA01000410.1 GCA_001872985.1 bacterium CG2_30_54_10
ATCCACTCAGGGTTGCTTCGTCCCTCCGCTCCCCGCTAAGGGCAAGTGGGATCACTTGCAAAATTTTGAGACTGTAGCAATTTGACCGATAAACTGCCTTTCAATCTGTCATTGCGAGGAGCGCAGCGACGAAGCAATCCCTTCCCGTTCACGAGATTGCTTCGCTGCGCTCGCAATGACAGTTTCACCAGGTTTTTCTCCGTCAACTTGCTACAGTGTCAAAAATCAAAAAGACCCAGCACCTCAGGGAGCGACGTTGGTCCGATACCGGTGTTCTTCAAGGGAACGAACCGTCAGGTCTTCCCCGGTGATCTTGAAGTTGATCCTCAGCGTGGCGGTATTTACCGACGTTGCTCTATCCGTAGCCGTGACGGTGAACGAGCATTCTTCACCGCCAGTGTTGGCTGTACGGAAGGTCCAGTAGGGGCGCGGGGTCACACCCGAAACGGGATCCCATGCTCCGGAAGGGCGCGGATCGGTGTTCGGAGCGGCTGAATCCACCAGCGTGTAGTTGATGCTCGAAATCCCTTTGTCGGCTTGGAAGGTGTTGATGTTGTCCCAGGCACGGACGTGAAACGTCAGACGGGTGTTCTGCTGGCAGATGAACTGAGTGGAATAATCGGCATTGACCAATGACTTGTTTTTGGTGTAGAAGTCGCCGAATAGGTTATCATTCGCAGTCTGGAAGAGCATTCCAGTGGTGAGCGCAGCTTCACTGGCTTCATCGGAGTAAGGAATTGGACTCAGAGCCTGGTAGTCTTTGTCGAACTTATACTCCAAGTTCGTGTATTTCGCCCAGCCGCCCGCCTTGGTTCCGAAGGTATGATACTTGTTCCTCCGCTGGTCGAAAATGAACACTTCGATCTCCGGTTTAATGGTGTCGGGAAGACTGTCCTCATAATCAAACTTCTGCCATCGATATGGGGGTCCGGACTCCGCTGCGGCCCATCCGGTAACCACAGCCGTCATGGGGGGTTTCTCACTGTAATCAGTCTCCAAGAACGTGGAACTGTTTCCATTCTTGGGGTCGAAAACTGCCGGGGCATCAACATCAGCCTGGAGAGTGGTGTCAATCTGGCCGGCGGCATTCAAAAGGGGAACGACCTGGTTATACCCTACGCAGCTTTTGCCAGTGGAGTCTTTTACCAGCGCAAACACCTTGATTAATTTCGTGGGGTCAGTGGTGTTCACCGAAGGATGTGCTCCGCCGTCAGGGTCCGTGTAATTGTCCATTGGGGTGGAAAAATGCCACGGCACCGGCTGATTGAAGTTCGCCGTACCCGTGATCTTCCATACACCACCGATCAGTTTTCCCCCCTCGAGTTTTTGGGTGAGGACAGGCACCTGAGCGGAAACAACAGCTTCCTTCCATACCCAATAGGGCTTGTAATAAACACCTTTCCAGGTTGCGACGCCGGAACTTTCCTCATCGAGAGTACCGGCATTGGCGCTACAAACGTTCGCCGGGCCGACTCCAGTTCGAGCTATATATTCATACACGGGATACGAATAGTAAATTTTCACGCTGTTCGTCACATTGGCCGTCTTTTGGTCAATGGAAACGTCCCCCGCGTTTAAGCTCACTGTTTTATCAGCCCAGGGATTGGTATCAGCGACTTCGAATTCGAAGCCAAAACTTCCCATCTTCTGGCCCTTGGTCAACGCAGGCTTGCTCGTTAGCTTGAAGTTGGAAGCCAGCGGAGGCCGGTTGTCATATACCTTATATGCCGTGTAGCCGCTTCCCTTTCCACCTTTGGTAACAAAAACCTGAAGACCGAGGCTGCACTTACTGACCGTCTCCGTTGGCGCTGGGTAAGCTCCAAAATCATCCAGTATTCCATTCCCGTTGGTATCCGAGGATGAGGCAACCTGCTTTACCAACTTTTCTTCCCATGCCCAAGCGATGTTTTTCAGCAGAAAGCCTGCTGAGGGCGCGTACACCTTCACCTTTATTTCATCCTGGGGGACGGCCCCAAGGGTCGGCACCCAGAAAGAAGTGCTGACAGTCGGGCCGGGAGCCCCTGTCGTGGAATTCGCGGGACCGGTTGGAAGCGCATCATCATCTGTCCAGACATTCGGCCCGCCTTCCAGAATAAAGGCTTTGTAGTCAGAAAGTGGCGGTACCTCCGGGTCGATTTTGACCGCGCCCAGGTACATATTGGGTGACAGGTCAAGGAAATCACGCCGGTAGCGTCTCTGTGGACTCACGGTCGTGACAACATCCCACGCGGTGTGCTTCTGAGAGTCATCCCAAGAATCGTTCGGAATTTGGGCATCCAGATCATCGACGGGAATTTGCGAGGTGTCCGGGCTGCACATTCCGGATTCGTCCGGGTATCCGGGCGCCCGCTCGTCAACCTGGATCCGGGCAAATGCTTCATTATCGCCCTTCACAAAGGCTTGTTTGAGCATATCGGACGGTTTCGTCCCGGCTGCCGGCATGAGCTGGTCACTTGGAATATTTCCAAGCTCGTCATTGACGGCGTCACCCTGCACGGTCAGGCCCGAGAAGAATGCGCTCATGGCCGACAGGTCATAAAATCGCGGCCCAGAATGGTTGTTGTCATATTTCACCGTTGTCGGGTCCGGCACTAAAACCCCCTGTGCCCCTGCCACCCCATGTTTGGCGCACCAATCCCACTTGGCGCCTAGCTTGCCACCCCTGTGGTCGTATGGATCCCAGACTATTTTCAAATCAATTGTGGTCTCTTCGGGCACAAGGTAATAAAAAGTATCCGGCCCGGTCATGACAACTTTCACGTTCGGATCCCCGTCCGTGGGAAGAGCGGCCGCCGAAGGTTCGGCGGGAAGTTCACATGCCCATGCATCTCCGCAGCAGGACGCGACCAGCCCCAGAATCAGCCCCACCACCGGCAAACACCTCATCTTCATATACACCCTCCCGCCATCAGGCTAAAATTTTCTTCGAATTTCGATAGTCTTCTTCATTTCTTCATGACGCCACCCTCGCCCACCCCTGTCATCACGAACGGAACCGACGGCCGTGATCTGGACGGTCTGAACCATTTCCCGGGCCGATGCATCCGTGAAAGCGGAAATAACCTGCAGGCTGGCGATTTCATATTTCCATTCGGCATTGGAAATGCCGGTTAGAGAGGAATCCCAGGACTTCCATGTGGTGTTGCAATCGCTCCGAAAGATGTCCATTGCTACACCGGTCTTGTTGGGGCCTGTCGTTTCTGTGCCAGGCTGAATGCCCCAGAACGGGCAAAATCCCTGTTGAACCACCCCGGCATCGTAGGCCTCCTGTGGCAGAAGCCGGAACTTTAGCAAAGCATGCTGCACGGCACTCTGAGCCAGGAAGTTGGCCTGCAGAAAGTTCACGTTGATCACGTTTTCCTGTTTTACTTCCTTGCGGAGATAGATGACCGTTCCGGCGTAGATCAAGGTGCAAAAACAGAATAGCAGAACTATCGGAATAGCCATGCCCCGTCGATTTTTCACCAGCACTTTCATTCCAGAAATGCCCTCCGGCCCACCAGTTGAATCCTATTTACCGGCCTGGCGGTCGCTTCATTCGGTAATCTCCAGGTCACTACCACGCTGATGTCGGCCAAAGCATCGTCTGCCGGCTTGCGTATTTTATCCAGGAATTTTTCCTGGGTAATAAAATCGGCTGCGGTGAGCATCCGGCTTTCCCCGACGGCGGAGCAACTCTGGTAGTCATGCGGTTCGATCTCAGGATACGCAACCTTCACTTCTGCATCTCCGTATTTGTAAACGGTTACCACACCTGAGAACAGATTCCCCTCGACATTGAAGCCCGGTCCGAAACTCCAGTCATGGGTTCCGGTGGTCACATTGGCTTTTTTCAGTGCATACATCCAGCGGTTCATTTCTTCCTTGGCCAGACCGGCTGCGACGCCCTCGGCTTTCTGATTGCGGGTGGCGCCGCCAGTGTAGCTCATGATTCCGAAAATGGGCAGCATGCTGAGCGCGAGAATCAAGGTTGCAAGAACGACCTCGATAAGTGTAGTGCCATTTTTCATGTTCATACGCTTTAAGGGAGGGTTGTCGACAGGATGTCGATCTTGGCTGCCGTCTCCTCTTCAACAATCAGATTCGGGAAATGAGCGGCATCGGGGTGCTTCACCCAAACTTTCAGGACAAAAAGACGCGCCACATTCGTCGAACCCGGGTCTTCATCTTGCATCCGTATGCCGATTTTAGCCACGTCACCCAGGATGACTTTGTTAGCAAGGGTGTTCTCTTGGGGGGCCGTCCCAGAGGGGGTGCGCGTATACAACAATTGTTTGTTCTGGTAGGAAAGAGTGCATTGGATTTCAAAGCCGGGCTCGATTGTACCAACATTCTTAGTTGGCTTGCAGATATACCAAGCGGCAACATCGCCGGCAGAACCCACGTGCTCTTCCAGGTCGGGTGCGACGGGGGCATTCGTCCGGAATTTATAGTCGTCGGAATCAACAATGGTGACACTGCTGGGCGTAATGATCGAACTATAGGAAGACCGCTGAATCTCTTCGCGGATGTATGTCAGCGTATTGCGGGTCAACGACTGAGTTTTCAGTGTCCAATTGCTGCGTTTGAAACTGTTGGTAACCCCGTTGTATACTTTGTACACAGTCGTGAATAGCAGCGACAGAACCGCGCCCGCGACAACAATCTCTATCAGAGTAAACGCCCGTCGTTTCTTTTGCCACATCTTTGAAGCCTCATCACCTCTATTATACTAAATTAAACGCAACTCGTTGCGCATCTTCCCCGAAACATTAACGATCCTCACCAGGGTTTCACCCTTAGGGGCCGTTAAACAATAACTATGACAATGGTTGTTGTTTTTACGGCCCCTTATGGCCGGTCGATGAACCAGAATGTAACAGTTATTTCTTAACAAGGCCTTAACGCCGATTTTTTCGCTCCTCGAGGGCGCGAATGTCCTTTTTGTTCCAGATGACGTAAACGTTCACATTCACGGTTCGGATACCGTTACGGCCGTCTGAAGCGGAGACCT
>MNYA01000002.1 GCA_001872985.1 bacterium CG2_30_54_10
GACTTCTGTACCCCCCCCCCGTGTATGGTATTGGCGTCAATCCACCCTCATAGCAAAAAGAAAAAGCATTTTCACAGCCATGTTTCGTAAGGGGGTGGCTCCTTTGCCTTCACGAATCTCCAGGGGAGTGTTTCTTTCTGCCGTTTTAATTTCCCTGCTTCTTGGCATCACGGCCTGCAATCGAAAGGATAATGGCGTTTCCCCGGTGAACATGCAATCCTCAACCGCGATCGAACTCTCTACTGCTCCGCCTTGGGAAGCCGGGCTCCCGTCCAATTCTCCTTTCCCAAAGACAGCCATTTGGAGGTCTATCCCTTTATCCAACATTCGATTGAACATCCGAGCTTCCGAATTTGGCGCCACGGGCGTCTTGCCGGGTTCATTGTATGGGTGGCCCACCTTCTCCGGTTCAATTGAGAGCCTTTCTGACAATGAACCAACGGGGGTTTCGATTACCAACCCTTACGACTATCCAGTAGGCGCTGGCATTGGGCTCATTTTAACCGGCACACAATTGGTTAGTCGAGTGTATGCTGTTGTGTCTGGGCCGAGCTACCCCCTCTGGGTCGGCTTATGGGGCGGCCCTGGCTTTTATTTTCAGGTTGACCATGGCCCAATCGATGTTACCTTTCAACCTCCGATTCCAGCAAGCCAGGTTGGTCTTCAATTTGGGGGCATTGCTGCAAGAGGCCAATTTTTTGTTAGTGAGCTTCAGGTTTATGGTCCTACACCAGCTGCTTCTTTCAAGATCAAGAACCTCAGCGCGTCGGAGGAGGTTGATCCTTTTGCGGATTATGTCAAAGTGAGTTACAGAGCGGCAAAGACGAGATTTCAAGCCGTCGAGGTAGATCCTTCTGGAATTGAAATCGGGCCGGCCACCGTTGACTGGGAAATCCAAGGCGGGGCGGTTGTGGCGACCGAGCAGCTCCGCATGGGGATCTTGAACCATTTGGGTCAGGTGAATACCCGGATTGGTAATATCGGGGCAGATCCAGTTCCCGACCCAGGGTCAATCTTCCCTATCCTGAATAAATCGCTGGTCACATTTCATTCGTTCCTTCCGGGTGATATCACTCTCATCGCAACAAAGGGAACAGCATCAGATTCGGTTGCCATCCGAATCAAAAAACCAGTCTTCAAGGTCAACGTTTACCCAGTTGGGGATGTGGAAACCTCAATATTCGAAACCTGGGAAAGTATAACCCACAAGGTCTGGGAAAAAGAAGGCATCATCAAGGTTGAGTCCGTGTCATTGCAATCTGCAATTCCGAATGTGACCTATCCGAATTCACCGCTCACCCCACCAATGCAAGGCGCGGAAGAGGTTCTCCAGACAGAGTTTTTTATAGATCCAAGTTTAGGGAAGCAGTTGGTCTATGATTGTCTCCTGGGCGACACAAGCGGTTTCTATAACGTCCCGAGGGAATCAGGCATCCTTCTCGCCACCCGAGAACCAACCACAGTAAACGTTTATCTTGTGAATAGACCTTTGAGCTATTATGTTTCTGACAGCTTTACAACGCCTCCCGAAAAAGCTTTGTATTTTCCGGATATTTATCCTTTTTCGAGCAGAGAATATTTTGTAACTCTAGAAACCTCTGGGATAGCCATTCGGACCCCCTTTTCCCCTTTTCTCCCTCAGCATGAAAGATATTTAGCAGCAGGAATCGGTCGCTGTTTAGGTTTGTTTCATGCTGCAGAGTGGTTGGGCAATCTAATGGATTTCAGTCCAATCGGCGGCCAGGTATTAACCCCAGAGCAATTCATTGCCGCTCTCAATTACCGCAATGACAATCCTCAAAACTCAACTTTGATTTGGGAGGAGTAACAATGAGGCCTAAATTAGCCTTTATTATTTTTCTGCTGGGTTTTTCTCTGCTCCCACGTTTCTCTTTCGCGATTGATCGAGAAACGCTGTGGTCCAAATTAAACTTTCCTGGTCCCTTAAATCAGTTTTTAGAAACAAAAAGAATAGCTATGCAAAATCCAGGTTTAGTGGAAGAGATTCTATTTCGCAGCGACATGAGCGGCGATACTTCTTGCGCCAGGGAAAATGCAATCCAGATTTTGAAAAGCTGTGGGGAAAAGGGAATCATTAGTCAGGTGCACTTTTTTGACCTGTGTTTACAGCTTTATAATCGTATTGACAGTGTTGCTCATCCAAAAAGGGTGGCAGATTCAAAGAATGATATCAGTGCTGCATTGGCCAATTTTGCCGGCGCCGAAAATTTCTCTTTGTCCCAACAGTTTTCCGGTTTGGTGTCTTTGTTGAATTCGCTTTCTGCCGCTGGTCTCGTGAAAAATCAGGGCATTTTGAACGGCTTATCTCAGAAGATTTCCAACGCCCAAAAGAGCGCTGAAACAAAAAGTCCAAATGGGAAAGCCACAGCCGTCAACCAACTTGAAGCAACTTTGCAGGAATTGGGTGCCCAGAAAGGGAAGGGCATTACCGAAGATTGCCATAAAATCCTTTCTCGTTATTGCCAAAGCCTTATTACCAAGATCCAGAAGGGTAACTGACAAAACCAGCCCATCTCAAATCGGTTCGAATCAGGGCGGAGATTGGGGTTCGGGGAGTAATGGAACGGAAACGTCACATAAGGAAATCCTCGGGAACAACGTGCCACCTTGGAACCAGCGATAGAAAGCCATTTGTCACAAAAACGAGGTTTATAGAACAGGGCCTTTTGAGGCAGAAACTGCTTGGTTTTTGCCACATAACCCGTCTCGGAAACAACCTCCCTCTAACGGGTGCCTCGGGAGTGGAAACCCTTGCCATATCGGCATCTGCTCAGACGGCCAAATCCTTATGTGATGTTTTGGTTCCGTTACTCCCCATACCCCAAAATGCACCGAAACCACGGAAATTGCACCGCCGAATTTTCAATCTATTTCCCGAAAAGCCGTGCCCCCTTCGGGTAGGAAACCCCATAACCCGCGCTATCACAGATAAAGCTCATGGTGGTTTACATAATCATTATTATCGGGAAGAGCCTTAAACCCGCATTAATACAGGAAACACCACCTTACCAAGTGCCGTTGAGGAAGATACACTTTCTCAGATGAAAAACAGGTGAGAAGCCACCCCCCATTTTAGGGTTTCGGTTTTTCTGCCGATATAGTCGGGTGATTATCAAATGCAAATCAGGTGAGAAAGGCATGCAAAAGCTAAAAGTCTCTCAGGTGGCCAAAATGGTGGGGGCCTCCGTCGCAACCGTTTATCGAAGGATAAGCAATTGCGAAACACTGAAAAACCATTTGAGCAGGGAAAAGGGGTGTCTTTTTCTCGATGAAGAAGGTTATGAAGTCCTGAAAAAGTCTTTCCAGAAGGAAGACCTCCAAACCGGCAACCCAGAAGCTGAATATCTGAAAAAAATCATCGAACAGCAACAAGGGATGATCCAAGATTTGATGGCACGGCAGGCGGAGGAACGGAAGCGTTCTGACACCATCATCATGAAGCTTTCCAATGACCTGGGAACCGTCCGAACCATGCTCGAAGAGGCAAAGAAACCGATTCCTTTACTGAGTGAACCACCTAAGCCGGTCGAGGTATGGTAACTGGAACGGGTCTCCGATCCACTGGAAGGGATGACCTGGTATCAACAGGCCTGGGTGTCGGTGTTCGAACCATGGAAAATGCGAAAATACGCTTCCTGACCGTATTTCTTGAAACGCTCGCACGGATCGCGGCGGGGGTCAGGCGGCCAGAGCCTTCAAAACAGCCTTCGGGTTTTCCGAAACAACCTTCAGCAGTGCCCGAGCGGGTCCGATCGGGTGACGCCGTCCCTGCTCCCAGTTCCGGAGGGTGGCGACACTCACGCCGATTATTGCGGCAAATTCCGTTTGAGACTTCCGGAGAGTTTCCCGAATCTTTTTGATGTCGAGGGGAGTTACCTCGAAACGACGACTAGGGGCCATTTCTCCGCGATGGATCTTCCCGGCCTGCTTGACGCTTTCAACCAGGCGGTTAAACATTGCCTTGTTCATTTGAATTCTCCTTTCACCAAGCGTTTGAGGAAAGCCAGTTGATCCGGAGTCAGGTTTTCCTGGCGGGTTTTCTTGTAGCACATGACCAGGTAGATGATGTCCCTGGCAACAACCCAATAGTAGATTACCCGCATCCCGCCGCGTTTTCCACGGCCCGGCAAGTTCCAACGAACCTTCCGTAGACCACCCCCGCCGGGGATGAGGTTGCCGAGTTCGGGATTGAGGCTCACGGCATCCTGAAACTCCCGATATTCGTCGTCGGAAATGGCTTCCAACAGGTCTTCCGTGAAGAACGGCGTTTCTATGAAGATCATACCCCAAGCATACGCCGATGGCGTATGCTTGGCAAGAAAAAGGCTCTTCCTTTCAGGATCGCCTTCCCTGAAAGATCGTTTTTACCATTCCGTCGAGGGCTTTCCGACCACACGGCCCCGAATTGCCAGGTTACTCCGGTAGCCACCAAAACCATTCCATAAAGCAGCCATGGGTTTCCCCTATCGAACCTTCCAACTTCCGCTTGCGGAGGAACTTTGCTCGTAGTTGAACTACGAGAAAGCCTGGTTGTTGATCAGCGCCCCGAGCGGCTTCCATTTGTTTTCCGAATCCGGTCTTCGATGACGTGATGGGGTTTGCCTTCGGTTGCGGTTGAGTCTTTTTCCCACCCCTTTCCCCGGTGGTGAGCCCCGAGGCTTTTTGGTTTCCCCACAAACCCCGCCAGACCACGGAAGCTTCGCACG